>NZ_JBJLSE010000062.1:0-22736 GCF_050871845.1 Kineococcus arenarius subsp. arenarius | reverse complement strand
GGAGCGGCCCCGCCTGGGACCGCACCCCGGGGCGCGTGGCCATCGGCGCCCGTACGCACCGCGGCCCCCCCCCGGGCGCGAGGGGCGGGGCCGCGATGCGTCCCGCAGCGGGTCAGCCCGTGTTGCGCATCCCCGCCGCGATGCCGTTGATCGTCAGCAGCAGCGCCCGGCGCAGCGCCGGGTCCACGCCCTCGCCGGCCGCGCGGGAACGGCCCAGCAGGCTCACCTGCAGCGCGTGCAGCGGCGCCAGGTAGGCGTCGCGCAGCTCCAGGGTGCGGCGCAGCACGGGGGTGGTCTCCAGCAGCGACTCCTGCTGCGTCACCCACAGCACCTGCTCCAGGGTGCGGGCGTGCTCGGCGCGGATGACGTCGAACGCGCCGCGCTGCCCGGCCGGCACCAGCTCCTCCACGTAGTGCGCGGCGATGCCCAGGTCCGTCTTCGCCAGCGTCATCTGCACGTTCGAGACGAAGCTGCGGAAGAAGTGCCACTCGGCGTACATCTGCCGCAGCGCCTCGCCGCGCCCGGCCTCGCGCGCCGCCGCCAGGCCCGAGCCCACGCCGAACCACCCGGGCACGTTGATGCGGCTCTGCGTCCAGCCGAACACCCACGGGATCGCCCGCAGGTCCTCCAGGCCGCCCGTGCCGCCGGGGCGGCGCGAGGGGCGCGAGCCGATGTTGAGGTGGCCCAGCTCCTCCACGGGCGTGGCGGCCAGGAAGAACGGCACCAGGTCCGGGTCGCGCACCAGCGAGCGGTAGGCCCGCTGCCCCTCGGCGGCCACCACGTCCATCGTCGGGTCCCACACGTCCAGCTCGGCGCGGCCCGCGCGGGCGCTGCGGTGCAGGGTGGAGGCCTCCAGGGCCGCCGCCAGCGCCACCTCGAGGTTGTGGCGGGCCAGGCGCGGCTGCAGGTACTTGTCGGAGATGACCTCGCCCTGCTCGGTGACCTTGATCGGGCCGTCGAGGGTGCCGTACGGCTGCGCGAGGATCGCCTCGCCGGTCGGGCCGCCGCCGCGGCCCACCGAACCGCCCCGGCCGTGGAAGAGCCGCAGCACCACGCCGTGCCGGCGCGCCACGTCGCGCAGCGCCCGCTGCGCGCGGTGGATCTGCCAGCGCGAGGCGGCGATGCCGGCGTCCTTGGAGGAGTCGGAGTAGCCGAGCATGATCTCCTGCACGTCGCCGCGGGCGGCGACGACGCGGCGGTAGGAGGGGTCCGACAGCAGGCCCTCCAGCAGCTCCTCGGCCGCCTCCAGCTCCGTGACCGTCTCGAACAGCGGCACGAAGCCGATGCGCGCCACGTCCCCGGGGCCGCCCTCGCGGCCGCCGCCGTCCGCCAGGTCCACCAGCCCCACCTCGCGGGCCAGCACCACCACGGCCAGCAGGTCGTCCACGCCGCGCGTCATCGACACGATGTAGCTCTCGATCGCGTCGTCGCCGAAGCGGTCCAGGCAGGTGCGGATCGTGGCGAACAGGTGCATGACCTGCGCCGGCGTGCCCGTCAGGGAGCGCACCGCCGCGCCGATGAGCGGGCGGTGCCCGGTCAGCTCGCGGCTCAGCAGCCGCCGCCGCGAGTCGCGGTCCAGCGACGCGTACGGCTGCACCAGCTCGCCGAGGCGGTCGTAGGCCGCCGCCAGCGCCGCGTGGTGCCGCTCGGCGTGCTCGCGCACGTCCAGCGTGGCCAGGCCGAACCCGACGGCGTGCGCCGTGCGCACCAGCCGCGCCACCGACCCGTCGGCGACCAGCTCGCCGTCGTTGGCGCGCAGGGAGTCCTGCAGCAGCCGCAGCTCGGCGAGGAACTCCTCCGGGCCGGAGTAGTCCAGGCCCTCGACGTGCTCGGAGCCCGAGCGCAGCCGGGCGCGGGTGCCCTCCAGGCGGGCCAGCACGTAGGACAGCTCGAAGCGGTACGGCTCCTCGCCGTTGAGGCGCTCGCGGTCGGCGCGCACCTCCGGCAGCAGGCGCGCGTCGCGCTCCAGCAGGGCCGCGAGCTCCTCGGACACGCCCACGATCTGGGTGGAGGCGGCCAGCTCGGTGCGCAGCTCGCGCACGGCCGACGCCAGCACGTCCAGCGCCGCGTCGTGCATCAGCCCCAGCACCTCCAGCGTCACCTCGGGGGTGACGTTGGGGTTGCCGTCGCGGTCGCCGCCGACCCAGCTGCCGAAGCGCAGGGGGCGCGCACCGGCGGGCAGGTCCAGCCCGGCGCCGGCCAGGCCCACGTCGAGGTCCTCCAGCAGGTCGGGCAGCACGTCGGCGGCCAGCGTGCGCTGGTAGTGCAGCGCCGAGCGCGCCTCGTCCGCGGGGCGGGGGCGCTCCACGCGCAGCTCGTCGGTCTGCCACAGCAGGTCCACCAGCTCGGCGAGGCGCCGCTGGCCGCGCAGGGCGTCGGTGGGGCGCTGCTGGGGGTCCTCGGAGGCCTCCACGTTGGCGGTGATGCGCAGCAGCAGGTCCAGCACCGAGCGGCGGCTGGACTCGGTGGGGTGGGCGGTGAAGACCGGCCGCAGCTGCAGCCGGCCCAGGACCTCCCGCACCGCGCGCGGGTCCGCCTCACCGGCCGCGACGGCGTCCCGCAGCCGCTCCAGCGCGCTGTCCAGCCCGCCGCTGGGCCGGCGGGACAGCTCCAGGCCGCGGTGCAGCTGCTCGGAGGCGTTGGCCAGCTGGAAGTAGGCGGTGAAGGCCCGGGCCAGCACGATGGCGGTGCGGTCGTCCACGCCGGACAGCAGCTGGGCCAGCTTGGTGCCGTCGTCGGGCTCGCGGGCCAGGGCCCGCACCTGCTCGACGAGCTCGAGGAGGTCGGCGCCCTCGTGCCGGGTGAGGGACTCGCCGAGGAGCTCGCCCAGCCGGCGCACGGAGGCGCGCAGCGCCGCGTGGCCCTCGTCGGAGGAGACGCCGTCGACGGCCAGGGGGCCGTGGGTGGGGGTTTCGGTGCGCGTGCTCATGACTGCTTGCCTTCGCCTCCCTGCGGGTGCGGGGTCGACGCTGACTCCGTCACGTTGCTGCTGCTCGGACTGCCTGCGGTGCCCGGACCGCCGGGCGCCGGCCCGGGGCGGGCGCGGCGCGGTGCAGTCTTGCGCGTGCGCGCCGCCCGGGGGAACCCGGGGCGGCGCCCGGCGGCCCGGGCCACCGCGGCGGCGGCTCTCAGGCGCCCGTGGCGGCGGCCTTGAGCTTGGAGCCGGCGGTCAGCTTGGCGCCGAAGGAGGCCGCGATCTCCAGCGTCTCGCCGGTGCGCGGGTTGCGGCCGGTGCGGGCGGCGCGCTCGACGCGCTCGACGGTCATGAGGCCGGGCAGCTTGACGGTGTCGCCCTTGGCGACGGCCTCCAGCAGCACGTCGCCGAAGGCGCCGATCACGGCGTCGGCGTCGGTCTGCGAGACGCCGCTGCGCTCGGCGACGGCGGTGATGAGTTCGGAGCGGTTCACGTGGTCTCCCAGGGGTGGGTCGTCAGGGGTCGGCAGGCGACGTTACCGGGCGTCACGGCCCCGACCGGGCACGGGCCGGACCACGGCGTGCCGCGCAGGTGCCGCGCGGGGGCGGGGCGGCGGGGTCGCGGCGGGCCTCAGCCCCGCGCGCTGCACGCCGCACAGACCCCGAAGACCTCGACGACGTGCTCCACCTGGGTGAACCCGTGCTCGGCGCCCACCCGGCGCGCCCAGGACTCCACGGTCGGCCCCTCCACCTCCACCGTGCGCCCGCACGAGCGGCACACGAGGTGGTGGTGGTGCCCGGTGCTGCAGCGGCGGTAGACGGCCTCGCCGTCGTCGGTGCGCAGCACGTCGACGTCGCCGTCCTCGGCCAGGGCCTGCAGGGCCCGGTAGACGGTGGCCAGGCCGACGCTGTCGCCGCGGGCGCGCAGCCGGGCGTGCAGGTCCTGGGCGGAGACGAACGCGTCGGCCTCGTCCAGGGCCGCGGAGACGGCCGAGCGCTGCTTGGTGGACCGGCGGGCCGGGGTGCTCACGGCTGCTCCTCTCGCGGCGCGCCGGCGCGACCTGCGACCGGGGGTGGGTGGCGCCTGGCGACTGTACGTCACGCCCCGCCCGGGCGGCGGGCCCGTCCGCTCAGCGCGTAGCCTCGCCAGCGCCCCGCCACCGGGCGGGGCGCCGCGCCGCGCCCGGCGCGGCCAGGTCCGCCGACACCCAGCCGGATGGAGATCCCGCGTGGCACAGCCCAGCTCCGCCTCCCGACTCGACGCCGTCACCAACCTCGCCAAGCGCCGCGGGTTCGTCTTCCCCAGCGGGGAGATCTACGGAGGCACCCGCTCCGCCTGGGACTACGGCCCGCTGGGCGTGGAGCTGAAGGAGAACATCAAGCGCCAGTGGTGGCGCACCATGGTCTCCTCCCGCGACGACGTCGTCGGGCTGGACTCCTCCGTGATCCTGCCGCGGCGGGTGTGGGAGGCCTCCGGCCACGTCGAGGTGTTCACCGACCCGCTCGTGGAGTCGCTGGTCACGCACAAGCGCTACCGCGCCGACCACCTGCTGGAGGCGTACGAGGCCAAGCACGGCCACCCGCCGGCCAACGGCCTGGCCGACGTCGTCGACCCCGACACCGGCGTGCGCGGGCAGTGGACCGAACCGCGCAACTTCTCCGGTCTGATGAAGACCTACCTCGGTGCCGTGGACGACGAGGAGGGCCTGCACTACCTGCGGCCCGAGACCGCCCAGGGCATCTTCGTGAACTTCGCCAACGTCATGGGCTCGGCGCGCAAGAAGCCCCCGTTCGGCATCGGCCAGATCGGCAAGAGCTTCCGCAACGAGATCACGCCGGGCAACTTCATCTTCCGGACCCGTGAGTTCGAGCAGATGGAGATGGAGTTCTTCGTCGAGCCCGGCACGGACGAGCAGTGGCACCAGTACTGGCTCGACGAGCGCATGTCCTGGTACGTGGGCCTGGGCATCGACCCGGGCAACCTGCGCTTCTTCGAGCACCCGGCGGAGAAGCTGTCGCACTACTCCAAGCGCACCGTGGACATCGAGTACCGCTTCGGCTTCACCGGCTCGGAGTGGGGTGAGCTGGAGGGCGTCGCCAACCGCACCGACTACGACCTGTCGACCCACTCGCGCGAGTCCGGCGTGGACCTGTCCTACTTCGACCAGGCCAAGGGCGAGCGCTGGACCCCCTACGTCATCGAGCCCGCCGCGGGCCTGACGCGCTCGCTCATGGCGTTCCTGGTGGACGCGTACTCCGAGGACGAGGCCCCCAACACCAAGGGCGGGGTGGACAAGCGCACCGTGCTGCGGCTGGACCACCGCCTGGCCCCGGTCAAGGCCGCGGTGTTCCCCCTCTCCCGCAACGAGCAGCTCTCGCCCAAGGCGCGCGACCTGGCCGCGGAGCTGCGCAAGCACTGGAACATCGAGTTCGACGACGCCGGCGCGATCGGGCGGCGCTACCGCCGCCACGACGAGGTCGGCACCCCGTACTGCATCACCGTCGACTTCGACACCCTGGAGGACCAGGCGGTGACCATCCGCGAGCGCGACACCATGGCGCAGGAGCGCGTGTCGCTGGACCAGGTCGCCGGCTGGCTGGGCAGCCGCCTGCTGGGGGCCTGATCCCGCGGTGCCGACGGCGCCGTCCCGCTGCGGCGGGGCGGCGCCGTCCTCGCACCCGGTCCTTCCGGAAAGCTTGCGGTAACGAGGGCGGGCCCGTACGTTCACAGCCCCAGCTCAGCTACGAGGAGGTAGCTCCGTGGAACTCTCCGTGCCCCGGACCACCCGTCCGCGCGCCACCCGCCGCCTGGTCGCCGCCGTCGCCCTGACCCTGGCCGCGCTCACCGCGGCCCCCGCCGTGCCGGCGCAGGCCGGCCGTCCCGCCCCCGAACCGATCACCACCGCGCGCGCCGGGGGGCAGTCGCTCGCGCTGACCTTCGACGACGGCCCGAACGGCGCCGACACCGAGCGCCTCCTGGACGTCCTGCGCGCCCACCGCGTCCGGGCCGTCTTCTGCCTGCAGGGCGACCGGGTGCTGGCCGACCCCGACCTCGTGCGCCGCATCGCCGCCGAGGGCCACACCCTGTGCAACCACTCGATCCGCCACGACGACCTGGGCACGTCCACGCCCGAGCAGGTGCGCGCCGACCTGGAGGCCACCAGCGCGCTCATCCGCTGGGCCGTGCCCGGCGCCGACATCCCCTACTTCCGCGCCCCCTACGGCTCCTGGGGCGTGAGCGCGCAGGTGGCCGACCGGATGGGCATGGAACCGCTGGGCTGGACCTTCGACGTGGCCGACTGGGAGGAACCCGGCGCGGAGCTGATCGCCCAGCGCGTGCGCGAGCGCCTGGTGCCCCGCTCCGTGGTCCTGATGCACGACGGCGGCGGCGACCGCAGCGGCACCGTCGACGCGGTCGCCGCGCTCGTCCCCGAGCTGCGGGCCGCCGGGTGGCGCTTCACCCTGCCCGCACGGCACGCGACGCGGGGAGCGCACCGGTGAGCGCCACGCGCACCCGGCGCCTGCGCGCCGTCGCCCTGCTCACCGGTGCCCTCGTGCTCGGTGCCGGCACCGCCACCTCGGCCGCCCCGGACCCCGCGGTCGCCGCGAAGGCCGCCCACGGCCGCGGCACCGGCGGGGAGTGGATCGGCACCTGGGCGACCGTCCCCACCGCCGTGCCCGCCTCCGGCGTCACCGTCCTGCAGGACCAGACCGTCCGGCAGGTGGTACACGCCAGCATCGGCGGCGCCAGCCTGCAGGTGCGCCTCACCAACGAGTTCGGCGACACCCCGCTCGTCGTCGGCGAGGCGCACGTCGGGCTGCGCGACGGCTCCACCGGCACCGACGTGCTGGCCGGCACCGACCGCACGCTCACCTTCGGCGGCAGCACGTCCACGACCGTCCCGGCCGGCGCACCGCTGCTCAGCGACCCCGTGCAGCTCGACCTGCCCGACGGCGGCGACCTCGTCGTCAGCATCCACCTGCCCGAGGCCACCCCGGTCACCACCGTGCACGCCTTCCCGTACCAGGACAACGTCGTGGCCGCCGGTGACGTCACCGGTGCCCGCAGCGTCACCCCCACCGCCGCGGTGGGGCAGTGGGTGTTCCTCTCCGGTGTCAGCGTGCTGGCGCCCGAGCGGGACCGCGCCTCGGCGATCGTGGCGTTGGGCGACTCCATCACCGACGGCGCCGAGACCACCCGCGGGGCGAACCGGCGCTGGCCGGACCTGCTCGCCGAGCGGCTGCGCCGGGCGAAGAGGTTCCCCGAGCGCGGGGTGCTGAACGAGGGTGTCAGCGGCAACCGCCTGCTGCACGACCCGAACCCGCCGGCCGGCTCGCCCGCGGAGGGCTACGCGGCCTTCTTCGGCGAGAGCGCGCTGCGCCGCTTCGACCGCGACGTGGCCGCCCAGCCGGGCGTGGAGCACCTGGTGGTCCTGCTGGGCGTCAACGACCTCGGCCACCCGGGCACCTCGGCGCCGGAGTCCGAGACCGTCACCGCCCAGCAGATGATCGACGCGCACCGCCAGCTCATCGCCCGCGCCCACCAGCTGGGCATCACCGCGATCGGCGGCACGATCCTGCCGTTCGAGGGCGACACCCTCGGCTTCTCCAGCGAGGAGAACGAGGCCGCCCGCCAGCAGGTCAACCACTGGATCCGCACCAGCGGCGAGTACGACGCCGTCGTCGACTTCGACGCCGCCCTGCGCGACCCGGGCGACCACCGGCGGCTGGACCCGCGCTACGACTCCGGCGACCACCTGCACCCGAACGACGCCGGGATGCGGGCGATGGCCGAGGCGGTCCCGCTGGGGCTGTTCCGCTGACCGCGGGCGCCGCCCCGCCGCGTCGCGCGGGGCGGCGCACCGCGTCCGCCGGGGTCCTGCCCGAGCGCGCGCCGGGCCGCTAGGGTTCCCGGCGGGTGCCTCGGGACACCTGCCGGCAGCGGTGCCAGCCGCCCCGGTCCGCATCGGAACGGAGTGGGATGGACACCGTCATCACCGTCGCCGTCGTCGTGGGGGCGCTCGTCGTCCTCCTCGTGGTGGCGGCCGTCGTCGTCAAGGCGCGCTACAAGATCGCCAGCCCGTCCGAGGCGCTGATCATCGTCGGCAGGAAGGGCCGGCCGGTCACGAACCCCCAGACCGGGGAGGTGACCACCGACCTGTCCGGCCAGAAGGTCGTCATGGGCGCCGGCGTCTTCGTCAAGCCGCTCGTGCAGCAGGCCCACCGCCTGTCCCTGGCCTCGGTGCGCATCCCCATCTCCATCCGCGGGGCGGTCTCTCGCCAGGGCATCCGGCTGAACGTGGACGGCGTGGCCATCGTCAAGGTCGGTGGCACCGAGGACCTGGTCCGCGCCGCCTCCCAGCGCTTCCTGCAGCAGCAGGGTGAGATCGAGCCCTTCACGCAGGAGGTCCTGGCCGGCAGCCTGCGCGGCGTCATCGGCACCCTGACCGTCGAGGAGATCATCCGCGACCGCGTCGCCTTCGCCCGCCAGGTCGAGGAGGAGGCCGTCACCAGCCTGAACAACCAGGGCCTGGTGCTGGACACCCTGCAGATCCAGGACGTCAGCGACGACGGCAACTACCTGCAGGACCTGGGCCGCCCCGAGGCGGCCAACGCCCGCCGCGCCGCCGAGATCGCCGAGGCGAACAACGCGCAGGAGGCCCAGCAGGCGCAGGCGCTGTCCGACGCGAAGATCGCCCAGGCGCAGCGCGACCTGGCCCTGCAGCAGGCGCAGTTCCGCGCCGACCAGGACAAGGCCGCCGCCGAGGCGGACGCCGCCGGCCGCCTGGCCGAGGCCGCCGCCCAGCAGCAGGTCCTGATGGAGCAGGAGCGGGTGGCGCAGCGCCAGGCCGAGCTGACCGAGCGCAACCTCGACACCGAGGTGCGCAAGCCCGCCGACGCCCGCCGCTACGAGGCCGAGCAGCAGGCGATGGCGCAGAAGACCGCGCGCGTGCTGTCCGCCGAGGCGGAGCAGCAGGCGTCCGTGGCCGCCGCGCAGGCGGAGGCCGAGCGGGTGCGCCTGTCCGCGGAGGCCGAGGCGGCTCGGGTCCGGGTCGCCGCCGAGGCCGAGCTGGAGCGCCGCACCGCCGACGCGAACGCCGTGCGCCTGGAGGGCCAGGCGCAGGCCGAGGCCCTGTCCGCCACGGGCGCCGCCAAGGCGGAGGCGCTGCAGAAGGAGGCGCGGGCGCTGCGGGAGTTCGGGGAGGCCGCGCTGACCCAGCGCGCCCTGGAGGTCCTGCCCCAGGTCGCGCAGGCGCTGGCCAGCCCCATCGCCGGCATCAAGGACCTCACCGTCATCTCCAACGACGGCGCCGGTGCCCTGAGCCGCTCGGTGGGCACCAACCTCCAGGAGACGCTGGAGGTGCTCAAGCGGACCACCGGCGTCGACCTCGCCGGGGTCTTCCGCTCCCCGGGCGAGCAGCGGGGCCCGGAGCGGGGCCCCGTGCGCGAGGGTGAGCCGCGGGGTGGCGACGGGCAGGCCCCGGGGGCCGTCATCATGGAGGGGTGAGCCTCCTCGACGTCCCGGTGCACACCCCGGTGGCCGCGCCCCTGCGCATCGGCCCGCACGTGTCGGCGACCCCGGTGGTGCTGGCCCCCATGGCCGGCATCACCAACTCCGCCTACCGGCAGCTGTGCCGCGAGCACGGCGAGGGCTTCTACGTCTCCGAGATGGTCACCTCCCGGGCGCTGGTCGAGCGCACCCCGGAGTCGATGCGCCTGGTGACCTTCACGCCCGAGGAGCGCCCCCGCAGCCTGCAGCTGTACGGGGTGGACCCGGCCACCGTCGCCGCCGCGGTGCGGATGGTGGTGCAGGAGGACCTCGCCGACCACGTCGACCTGAACTTCGGCTGCCCGGTGCCCAAGGTGACCCGCAAGGGCGGGGGAGCGGCCCTGCCCTGGAAGGCGGAGCTCTTCCGCGACATCGTCGCCGGCGCGGTGCGCGAGGCGTCGAAGGGCGGGATCCCGCTGACGGTGAAGATGCGCAAGGGCATCGACGACGACCACCTCACCTACCTCGAGGCCGGGCGCACCGCCGAGCGCGAGGGCGCCGCGGCCGTCGCCCTGCACGGGCGCACCGCCTCGCAGCACTACTCCGGCCAGGCCGACTGGGAGGCGATCGCCCGGCTGAAGGAGGCCGTCACCACGATCCCGGTCCTCGGCAACGGGGACGTGTGGAGCGCCGAGGACGCGCTGGAGATGGTGCGCCGCACCGGGTGCGACGGCGTCGTCGTCGGTCGCGGCTGCCTGGGCCGGCCGTGGTTGTTCGCCGACCTGGAGGCGGGTTTCGCCGGCCGCCCGGAACGGGTGCGCCCCGGCCTGCGCACCGTGGCCGCGACCCTGCGTCGGCACGCCGAGCTGCTGGTGGAGCACTACGGCGACGAGCTGCGCGCCTGCCGCGACGTGCGCAAGCACGTGGCCTGGTACTTCAAGGGCTACGTCGTCGGCGGCGACCTGCGCGCGAAGCTGGGCCTGGTGGACTCCCTGGCCGCGCTCGACGAGCTGCTCGCCTCCCTGGACCTGGACCAGCCCTACCCGGGGGCCGCGGCGGAGGGCTCGCGCGGCCGGGCCGGCTCCCCGCAGCGGGTGGCGCTGCCGGAGGGCTGGCTGGACGACCGCGCCCTGTCCGGCGCCGCCGCCGAGGTCGTGCGCCAGGCCGAGCTGTCGGTCTCGGGGGGCTGAGGGTGAGCGAGCGCGACGGGCACCAGCGCGGTTACACGTCCTCGGACACCGAGCGCTGGGCCGCCGAACCGCCCAAGACGCACCGCCGCAGCGCATTCGCCCGCGACCGCGCCCGCGTGCTGCACTCCTCGGCCCTGCGCCGCCTGGCCGCCAAGACGCAGGTCGTCGGCCCGGGCACCGACGACTTCGTGCGCAACCGCCTGACCCACTCGCTGGAGGTCGCCCAGGTGGGCCGCGAGCTGGGCGCGGCGCTGGGCTGCGACCCGGACGTGGTGGACACCGCCTGCCTGGCCCACGACCTGGGGCACCCGCCCTTCGGGCACAACGGCGAGCGGGCCCTGGCGGAGGCGGCCGCCGACATCGGCGGTTTCGAGGGCAACGCGCAGACCCTGCGGCTGCTGACCCGTCTGGAGCCCAAGACGGTCGCCGCCGACGGCTCGCCCGTCGGGCTGAACCTGACCCGGGCCAGCCTCGACGCGGCCACGAAGTACCCGTGGCTGCACGGGGGGGCGCCGCGGGCCACCTCGAAGTTCGGCGCCTACACCGACGACGCGGAGGTCTTCGCGTGGCTGCGCGACGGCTCGCCGCGCGACCGCCCGTGCGTGGAGGCGCAGGTCATGGACTTCGCCGACGACGTCGCCTACAGCGTCCACGACGTGGAGGACGCCGTGGTCGCCGGGCACGTGCGGCTGAACTGGCTGCGCGAGCGCGGGACCCGCGCCCGCGTCGCCGCGCAGGTGCGCGACTGGTACCTCCCGGACGCGAGCGACGAGGACGTGGACGAGGCCCTGACCCGGCTGGCGGAGCTGCCGTTCTGGGCGTGCGAGCAGCCCGGGGAGGTGTTCGGCGGTCGCCGGCACCTGGCGGCGCTGAAGGACATGACCAGCCAGCTCATCGGCCGCTTCGCCAACGCCGCTCAGGACGCCACCCGCGCCCGCCACGGCGACGGGCCGCTGACCCGCTACGCCGCCGACGTGGAGGTCCCGGCGGAGACGGTGCTGGAGGTGGCCGTGCTCAAGGGCGTGGCCGCCACGTTCGTCATGAGCGCGCAGGAGCGCCAGCCGTTCTACGCCCGCCAGCGCGAGCTGCTGCTGGAGCTGCTCACCGCCCTGGTCGAGCGCGGCGCCGACGTGCTGGAACCGCCCTTCCGGCAGGACCACGACGCCGCGCCCGACGACGCCGCGCGGCTGCGCGTGGTGGTCGACCAGGTGGCCTCGCTCACCGACGTCTCCGCGCTCGCCTGGCACGCCCGCCTCACCTGAGCGCCGGGCCCGGGCGGGCCTCACTCCAGGGGCGCGGGCTCGAAGGGGTCGCGCAGCGTGCCGGCGGTCAGGGAACCCACCAGGGGCTGCCCCACGCCCACCAGGAGGCAGCGCACCTGCTGCTCGCCCGCGTCGTGCGCGTCCTCGCCGGGCCAGGCGGACGCGTGCGTGACCGAGCCGGCCGGCAGGCCGCGGCGCTCGGCCAGCGCGGCCACGGCCGTCGCGCAGAACGCGTTGGCGCCCTCGCGGCGCGCCCGCTCGAGGTGCCCGGCGACCACCGGGCTCGCCAGCACCACCTCGGCGCCGTGCTCCCCGACGCACCCGGCGGGGCGGTAGACGTCGGCGGTGCGCTCCAGGCAGGTGCCCACCGGCCACTGCCCGGCGCGCGTCAGCTCGATCGACTCCGAGGAGCGCAGCGCCGTGACGTGGCCGCCGGAGCCGCCCAGCACCGCCCAGGCGCCGAAGCCGAGGCCGCCGAGCACGAGCGTCCCCGCGGTGCCCGCCGCGCCGGCGGCCACCAGCAGGGCGTCGCGACCCCGGCGACGGGGCGCTCGGGACGGTGGGGGCGGTGGGGGCCACGGCGCTGGGCCGGCGGAGGAGGGGTGCACGGCCGGGACCGTAGGAGCGCGGGCGCCGCCGGGTGCCGCCCCGCGCGCTCCCCTGTGGACCGCCGGCCCGTCCGGCGGGCTGGGGATCCCTCAGCGCGCCCGGCGCCGCGCCGAGATGACCCCGGTGTCGAAACCGGCCAGGTGCAGGCCCCCGTGGAAGCGGGCGTGCTCGATCTTCAGGCAGCGGTTCATCACCACGGTTGTGCCCGCCTCGTGGCCGCGGCGGGCCACGTCGTCGTCCGACAGGCCCAGCTGCAGCCACAGCACGGGCGAGCCCACCGCGAGCGTCTCGTCGAGCGCCGCACCCAGCTGGCTGGGTCGGCGGAAGACGTCCACGACGTCCGGCACGCCCGGCAGCTCCGCCAGCGACGGGTACGCGGGCCGGCCCAGCACCTCCCGCTCGTTCGGGTTGACGAACCACACCTCGTAGTCGGAGCTGGCCAGCAGGTAGGTGCCCACGAAGTACGACGCGCGCGACGGCTTGTTCGAGGCCCCGAGGATCGCCACCGTCCGGGTGCGGCGCAGGATCGACAACCGCTGCCCCGGGGTGGGGGGCGTCCAGCCGCCGGTCTCGCCCACGGGCGCGGCGTCCTTCGCGCCGGTGGCCGGCGCGGCCGGCTCCTGCGGCCGGGCGGCGACGCTGCCGGTGTCGCCGATCGCCCCGGTGGGGGCGCCGGTGCCCTCGTGCTCGTGCCCGCTCACCGCGAGGCCCCCTTCGTCGCGGCGGTCAGCGCCTGGTCCAGGTCCCACAGGACGTCCTCGACGTCCTCCAGCCCGACGCTGATGCGGATCAGGTCCTCCGGCACCCCGGCCGCCTCCAGCTGCGCCGGCGAGAGCTGCTGGTGGGTGGTGGAGGCGGGGTGCAGCACGAGGGTGCGCGCGTCGCCGATGTTGGCCAGGTGCGAGCACAGCTGGCAGTTCTCGATGAACCGCTCGCCGGCGGCGCGCCCGCCGGCGACGCCGAAGGAGAACACCGCGCCCGGCCCCTCCGGCAGGTAGCGCTGCGCGCGCTCGAAGTGCGGGTGCGAGGGCAGGCCGGAGTAGCGCACCCAGCTGACGCGCTCGTCCGCCTCGAGCCACTGCGCCACCCGGCGCGCGTTGGCCACGTGCTCGCGCATGCGCTGCGGCAGCGTCTCCACGCCCATCAGCAGCAGGAACGCGGAGTGCGGGGCCAGGGTGGCGCCGATGTCGCGCAGCTGCTCGCTGCGCAGCTTGGTGAGGAACCCGTACTCGGCGAAGTTGCCCCACCAGCTCAGGCCGCCGTAGCTGGCGACCGGCTCGGTCATGGCGGGGAACTTCCCGTTGTCCCAGGGGAAGGTGCCGGCGTCCACGACGACGCCGCCGAGGGTGGTGCCGTGCCCGCCGAGGAACTTGGTGGCGGAGTGGATGACGATGTCCGCCCCGTGCTCGATGGGCCGGCACAGGTAGGGGGTGGCGGTCGTGGCGTCGACGACCAGCGGGATCCCCGCCTCGTGGGCGACGTCGGCCAGCGCCCGCACGTCCGCGACCACCGTGGAGGGGTTGGCCACCAGCTCGGTGAACACGAACCGCGTCCTGTCGGTGATCGCCGCGCGCACCGCGTCGGCCTCCGGCTCCACGAACACGGTGTCCACGCCGAAGCGGCGCAGCGTCACGTCCAGCTGGGTGACGGTGCCGCCGTAGAGGTTGTTCGAGGCGACGATCTGGTCGCCCGCACCGGCCAGCGCCGCGAAGGTCAGGAACTCCGCGGACTGCCCGGAGCTGCACGCCAGCGCACCCAGGCCGCCCTCCAGGGAGGCCATCCGCTCCTCCAGCGCCGCGACGGTGGGGTTGGAGATGCGGCTGTAGATGTTGCCGTACTTCTGCAGGGCGAAGAGGTTGGCCGCGTCGGCGGCGTCCTCGAACACGAAGCTGGTCGTCTGGAAGATCGGCACGGCCCGCGCGCCCGTCGTCGGCTCCGGCACGGCGCCGGCGTGCACGGCGCGGGTGCGGAACCCCCAGGCGCGGTCGCTGCTGCCGCCGGGCGCGCGCTCGTCCCGCTGCTCGTCACTGCTCACGGGGGTCGATCCTGCCACCCGCGCCCGCCGCCGGCTGCGGGTCGGCCCCGTCGGAGCCCGCGCCTAGACTCCGGCGCGTGCCAGGTCTCATCCACCCCGACGACCTGCGCGCGGTCAAGGAGCGCGTCCGCATCGACGAGGTGGTCGCCGAGCAGGTGACGCTGCGCCCCGGCGGCGTGGGGTCCTTCAAGGGGCTGTGCCCCTTCCACGACGAGCGCACCCCCAGCTTCACCGTCCGCCCGGCCGTGGGCCGCTGGCACTGCTTCGGCTGCGGCGAGGGCGGCGACGCCATCGAGTTCGTCCGGCGCATCGACGGCACCACGTTCACCGAGGCCGTCGAGCGCCTGGCCGAGCGCGCCGGCGTGCAGCTGCGCTACGTCGACGACGGAGGCCGCCCCGGCAAGCGCCCGGCCGGGGCGCAGGGGGCCGGCCAGCGCCAGCGGCTGCTGGAGGCGCACCGCGCGGCCGAGGCCTTCTACGCCCGGCAGCTGGAGCAGCCCGGCCCCGCCGAGACCGCCCGCCGCTTCCTGGCCGAGCGCGGCTTCAGCCGCGAGGCCGCCGCCCGCTTCGGGGTCGGCTTCGCACCCCCCGGCGGCGAGGCGCTGCTGCGCCACCTGCGCGCGGCGGGCTTCACCGAGGAGGAGCTGACCACCTCCGGCCTGGCCGGGCAGGGGCAGCGCGGGCTGTACGACCGCTTCCGCGGCCGCCTGGTCTGGCCCATCCGCGACGTCAGCGGCCACACCGTCGCCTTCGGCGCGCGCCGCCTCTTCGACGACGACCGCATCGAGGCCAAGTACCTCAACTCGCCCGAGACCCCGGTCTACAAGAAGTCCCAGGCCCTGTACGGCCTGGACCTCGCCAAGCGCGACATCGCCCGCACCAAGCAGGTCGTCGTGGTGGAGGGCTACACCGACGTGATGGCCTGCCACCTGGCGGGCGTGACCACCGCGGTCGCCACCTGCGGCACCGCGTTCGGCGAGGAGCACGCCCGCATCGTCCAGCGGATGCTCGGCGACGCGGCCGGCTCCGCCGAGGTCGTCTTCACCTTCGACGGCGACGCGGCGGGGCAGAAGGCCGCGCTGCGGGCCTTCGAGCTGGAGGAGCGCTTCACCGCGCAGACGTACGTGGCGGTCGAGCCGTCCGGTCAGGACCCGTGCGACCTGCGCCTGTCCGCCGGCGACGCCGCGGTGGCGGCCCTGGTGGCCGGCCGGGTGCCGCTGTTCGAGTTCGCGATCCGCTCCACCATCTCCCGCTTCGACCTGGGCAGCGAGGCGGGCCGGCTGGCCGCCCTGGACGCCGCCGCCCCGATCGTCGCGGGCATCCGCGACAGCGGCCTGCGCCAGCGCTACGCGGTGAACCTGGACCGCTGGACGGGCTTCCTCGACGAGCGCTTCGTGCTGGACCGGGTGCGCCGCCACGCCGGCGGCCGCGGGGGGCGGGCCGGGCGCGAGGGCAGGGGCGCCGCGCCCGAGCCGGCGCCCGCGGCACCGGCGGCCCCCGCGGTCAACGACGCCGTCGTGCAGCTGGAGCGGTGGGTGCTGGCGTGCGTGCTGCAGGCGCCGTGGGTCGTCGCGGACGACTTCGCCGGCCTGGCCGCGGACGCCTTCGGCGCGCCGGGGCACCGCGCGGTGCACGACGCCGTCACCGCGGCCGGGGGGCCGCTGGAGGCGCCGCCGGGTCCCGGCTGGGTCGAGGCGGTGCTGGAGTACGCCGACGGGCCGGTGGCCGGGCTCGTGCAGGAGCTGGCCGTGGCCGAGCTGCCGGTCACCGACGAGGAGGAGATGGAGCGCTGGGGGCGCTCGCTGGTGGCCACGCTGGCCGGGCAGGCGGCCACCCGCGCGGTCGCCGACGCCAAGCGCCGGCTGTGGAGCATCGACGCCTCCGCGCAGCCGCAGGAGTACCAGGAGGCCTCGGCCGAGCTGTTCCGGCTGGAGGCGGCGCGCCGGGCCTGGCAGGAGCGCGCCCAGGGGTCCTGAGGGCCCTCGCGCGCGGGGCGGCCGGGGCGCAGGCACTCGGGCGGGGCTGGTACGGTTGACGTGCTGTCGCCGGGGGTTCACCCGGTGGTGGTCCCGCATAGCTCAATTGGCAGAGCAGCCGGCTGTTAACCGGCAGGTTGTTGGTTCGAGTCCAACTGCGGGAGCGTCCTGGAGGGGGCCTGCGCGTGCAGGCCCCCTTCGTCGTCCCCGGGGGCCCGCGAGGCTGGGAGGTGGCCGTGCGCGCACGTCGCTCCAGCGCCCCGGCGGCGATCCTCGTGCCGCTGCTCGTCCTGGTGCTCGCCGTCGCGCTGTGGCGGGCCCTGACCGGCGACGCGGCGGGGCCCGCGCGGGGCGAGGCGTCCGGCGGGGCCGCCGAGGCGCTGGCCGCCCTGCCGGTGCGCGAGGCCGCCTCCTCCGCCGGCTACCAGCGCACCCGCTTCGGCTCCAGCTGGGTCGACGTCGACGACAACGGCTGCCGCACCCGCGACGACGTCCTGCTGCGCGACCTGGACGACGTCCGCCTCGCGCCGGACGGCTGCACCGTCCTGTCCGGCACCCTGCAGGACCCGTACTCCGGCGACGAGATCGCCTTCCGCCGCGGCGAGGACACCAGCGCCGACGTGCAGATCGACCACGTCGTGGCGCTGGCGGCCGCCTGGCGCACCGGCGCGCAGGGGTTCAGCGAGGACGAACGGGTCCGCTTCGCCAACGACCCCCTGGAACTGCTGGCCGTGGACGGCCCGCTGAACGGGGCCAAGGGCGACGACGACGCCTCGCAGTGGCTGCCGCCCGAGGGGGAGTGCGAGTACGTCGCCCGGCAGGTCGCCGTCAAGAGCGCCTGGGGGTTGTGGGTGACGCCCGCGGAGCACGACGCGATGGCCGGCGTCCTGGCCGGCTGCCCCGGGCAGGAGCTGCCCGCGCCCTGATCCGGGCGGCGTGCCCCGGGCACGGGCGCAGATGCCCTAGGCTGGTCGGACCATCCAGAGCGGCCGAGAGACCTGGCTCGACGACGCCGCAGCAACCCCCCTCGGGAGGGTGCTCATGCCAGGACCGATGGAGGCTTCGTGAGCTACGCCGGCGACCTCACTCCGCGTGAGGCGTTCGAGTTGCTGCGTGACGACGGCGACGCCGTCCTCGTGGACGTCCGCACCGAGGCGGAGTGGACGTACGTCGGGGTCCCCGACGCCGCCGCGCTGCGCAGGCCACCGGTGTTCGCCTCCTGGCTGCCCGTGGAGGAGGACGCGCCCGGTGCGCGGTTCCTGGCGGAGCTGGAGCGGGCCGGCATCGCACCGGGCCACCGCGGTCCGGTGGTGTTCCTGTGCCGCTCCGGCAAGCGGTCGGTCGGGGCGGCCACCGCCGCCACCGCGGCGGGCATCGGCCCCAGCTACAACGTCCTGGACGGCTTCGAGGGCGACCTCGACGAGCGCGGCCACCGCGGCGCCGCCGGCTGGCGCGCGCAGGGCCTTCCCTGGAGGCAGTCGTGACCGAGCAGCAGCCGAGCCCCTGGCGCCCCGACACCACCGCCGTGCGCGGTGGGCTGGCCCGCTCGGGGTTCGAGGAGACGTCCGAGGCGATGTACCTGACGTCCGGGTACGTGTACGAGTCCGCCGCCGCCGCGGAGGCCGCGTTCACCGGTGAGGTGGACCGCTACGTCTACTCCCGCTACGGCAACCCGACGGTGTCGGTGTTCACCGAGCGGTTGCGGCTGCTCGAGGGTGCCGAGGCCTGCTACGGCCTGGCCAGCGGGATGTCCGCGGTGTTCTACGCCCTGGGCGCGCTGCTCGGTGCGGGGGACCGCGTCGTGGCCGCCCGCAGCCTGTTCGGGTCCTGCTACGTGATCCTCGACGAGATCCTGCCCCGCTGGGGCGTGACGACGGAGTTCGTCGACGGCGAGGACCTCGCGCAGTGGGAACGGGCCCTGGCCACGCCCGCGCAGGCGGTGTTCTTCGAGACCCCGGCGAACCCCATGCAGACCCTCGTGGACGTCGAGGCGGTCACGCAGCTCGCCCACGCGGCCGGCGCGGTCGTCGTGGTGGACAACGCGTTCGCCAGCCCGGTGGGGCAGCGGCCCCTGCGGTTCGGCGCCGACGTGGTCGTCTACTCCGCCACCAAGCACATCGACGGCCAGGGCCGCGTGATGGGCGGTGCCGTGCTGGGCACCACCGAGTTCATCGAGGGCCGCTTCCAGGAGCTGACCAGGCACACCGGCCCGACGCTGAGCCCGTTCAACGCCTGGACGCTGGCGAAGGGGCTGGAGACCCTGGGGCTGCGGGTGCGGCACTCCGCGGCCACCGCCCTGCGCATCGCCGAGCACCTCGAGGCGAGCTCCGCCGTGCGCTGGGTGCGCTACCCCCTGCTGCCCTCGCACCCGCAGTTCGACCTCGCGAAGCGCCAGATGGAGCTGGGCGGCACCGTCGTCACGTTCGAGCTGGACGCGCCCGGCGGGCGGGGCAAGGAACGTGCCTTCGAGGTGCTCGACGCCCTGCGGACCATCGACATCTCCAACAACCTCGGCGACGCGAAGTCGCTCGCCACCCACCCCGCCACCACCACGCACCGTCGCCTCGGCGAGCAGGGTCGCGTCGCCATCGGCCTGTCGGACGCCGTCCTGCGGCTGTCGGTGGGGCTGGAGGACCCCGAGGACCTGCTCGAGGACCTCGACCGCGCCCTGCGCCGCTGACGACCCCCACCCCACGAACGGAGACCCCTTGTCCCGCAACGACCGCCGCATCGAGGTCAGCCACGCCGGCAGCCTGCCGCGCACCCCCGAGCTCATCGCCGCGAACGAGGCCCGCCGCGTCGGCGAGGACGGGTTCACCCTGGAGCGCACGCCGGAGTTCGAGGCGCTGCTGACCGACGCCGTCGTCGACCTCGTGGCGCGCCAGCGCGACCTGGGCATCACCCTCGTCGGTGACGGCGAGTACGGCAAGGCCATGACGAGCGCCGTGGACTACGGCGCCTGGTGGTCGTACTCGTTCCAGCGCGTGGCCGGTCTGGAGGTGACCGGTGAGGACCTGTTCACGCAGCCGGTCGTGCGTTCGGAGCCGGGCAAGGTGCGGCTGACGAGCTTCCCGGACCGCCGCGACTGGAGCACGTTCAAGGACGCCTACACCGACCCCACCTCGGGGATCATGACGGGCAAGCAGGCGACCGCGTTCCCCGCCACCACCGGCCCGCTGAGCTACGTCGGCCAGGAGGCCATCGCCTCCGACGTCGCGAACCTCGTCGCGGGCCTGGAGGCCGCCGGCCTGGAGCGCAGCCAGGGCTTCATCACGTCCCTGTCCCCGGGCAGCGGTGCACGCATCTCCAACCGGTACTACGCCACCGAGGAGGAGCACATCTGGGCGTGGGCGGAGGTGATGCGCGAGGAGTACCGCGCCGTCGTGGACGCCGGCCTCGTCCTGCAGATCGACGACCCGTCCATCGCGGAGAACTGGGACCAGATCAACCCCGAGCCCAGCCTGGAGGACTACCGCGCGTTCACGAAGATCCGCGTGGAGGCCCTCAACCACGCCATCCGCGACCTGCCGGCCGAGCAGGTCCGGTTCCACCTGTGCTGGGGCAGCTGGCACGGCCCGCACACCACCGACATCGAGTTCCGGCACATCGCCGACCTCATGCTGGAGATCAACGCCGGTTCGTACTCCTTCGAGGCGGCCAACGCCCGCCACGAGCACGAGTGGAAGATCTGGAAGGACCTGGAACTCCCGGCGGGCAAGAAGATCGTGCCGGGTGTCGTCGGCCACGCCACGAACGTCGTGGAGCACCCCGAGCTCGTCGCCGACCGCATCGAGCGGTTCGCCTCGGTCGTCGGCCCGGAGAACGTCATCGCCTCCACCGACTGCGGCCTCGGCGGGCGCATCCACCCGCAGATCGCCGTCGCCAAGCTCGCCGCGCTGGGCGAGGGTGCGCGGATCGCGGGCGAGCGCCTCTTCGGCTGAAGACCGCTCCCGGTGTCGCCCCGTCCCGCTGCTCGGGCGGGGCGACTCCCGGCCCTCCGGCCCCGGCCGCCGGGGCCTCGGGGACCGGATGAGTTCTCAGGAAACCCCACGTCATCTCCCAGGTGGCCGTTACGGTGCGCCCATGAAGACGTGGAAGACCCGCCTCATCGGCGTGGCCGCCGTGATCGGCGCGTCGCTCAGCACCGCAGTCCCGGCTCAGGCCGACCCCCGCGTAGGTGGGGAGATCGGCTACCGCTACGAGTACTACTACGGCGGCGCGCGCGGTTTCCTGGGCGATCCGCTCACCGGGGAGATCCGAACCCCCGACAGCAAGGGCGCTTACGTGGTCTTCCAGCACGGCTCGATCTACTGGAGCCCGTGGACCGGTGCCCGTGAGGTCCACGGCGAGATCCGGGACGGCTGGGGTCGGCTGGGGTGGGAGGGCGGTCGGATGGGGTTCCCCACGTCCGACGAGCAGACCACTTACAGCCGCCGGGGCAAGTACCAGGAGTTCGAGGGCGGCACCGTCTACTGGACACCCTGGACGGGTGCGCACGGCGTGGGAGGTGCCATCGAGCAGGAGTACGAGGACTACTACTCCTCGACCTTCGAGTGCTGTCCGGACGCCGAAGAGGTGCTCGGCTTCCCCGTCACCAGCGAGATCACCACCCCCAACGGCAGGGGCGCCTACAACCACTTCCAGTGGGGATCGATCTACTGGAGCCCGGGAACCGGCGCGCACGCCGTCCACGGCGCGATCCGCGACATCTGGGCCGCGCAGGGGTGGGAGAATGGACGGCTGGGGTTCCCCACGTCCAGCGAGGAGTACGACTACTACGAAGACGTCGTGGTGCAGTCCTTCGAGGGCGGCGCCATCTGGTGGTGGCCCGGGGGTAGCTGGGTCCAGTACTACTGACGGCACCCCTCCACGGCGGTACCGCCGACCTGGTCCGTGTGAGGTGTGGGGCGTAGCTCGTGCGGAAGCGCCCGGCCGAGCAGGCTCGCGCTCCGGGCGGCCATCGCTTCGCTCGGCCGGGTAGGCTGTGCACAGGCGGCTTCCCGGGCACCCAGACCCGTCGGGGTGTGCCTGCGGGGCGGTAGCTCAGCCGGTCAGAGCAGGGAACTCATAATTCCTCGGTCGTGGGTTCGAGCCCCACCCGCCCCACCTCCACGACCTGCGACCTCGTCACATCACATGGGCAGGTCACATCACATGGGCAGGTCGACGTCCACCGGTGTGACGACCGCGGCGAGCACCTTGCCCGTGGCAGGATCCAGGCGCGTGCTGGTGACCTGCTTCACGTTGAAGTGGGACCAGGCGCCGTGAGTGCCTGCGGCGCAGGCGATCTCGGGGGCGTGTCCGCGGTACGGCAGGATGATCTCCATGAGGTCGACGGTTTCGCCGACCACGTCGAGAGGGGCGCTGCTGGCGGGGACGGTGGCGTTGCCGGATCCGGGGAAACGACCCTGCCACCCGTAGGCGGTGTTGCCTGCCGACACGTCCCCGATCCACCTGGTGGTCCCGGGAACGGGGGTGTGATCCGTGTCGTCCGCGCAGACGCCGAAGGCGGAGCCGGTGAGGACGTTGGTGACTCAGGTCTCGGTGGCGGCCGGCGCTGCGTGGATGCTGGGTCTGCCGTCGCCGCGCAGCCGCACCGACATGCTGGGCGTGGCGGTGATCGTCTCGGTGACGGTGTTGTTGCTCTCGTTGGACTCGGTGATCCGCTTGGCGTCGTCCACGTGGGCGGTGACGGTGGCGGCACCTTGCGCGGCCGGCCACGTCGGTCCGCTGGGGCCGCCGTCGGCTTGCAGGACGATGGACTGTCCTGGATCCAGGTGCCAAGTGTGCCGGTCGGTCCAGGTCACGGTGCGCCCCCCGACGCGGAAGCCGATGCCGTGGATGACGCCGTCCTCGGTGGGGGCGTTGCCACGGTTGGTGATGGTGGCTCGGAACGTCACGGGCTGGCCGGCCACGGCGGCCTGCGGCGTCCAGGCGATGTCGGTGATGGTGAGGTCCGGCCGTGGTGTCGCGGCTTGCGACGGGCCCGTCAGGGCGACGGACCCGAGCAGCGCGCTGCCGATCGTGGCGGCACTGATGGAGCGTTTCATGGTTCCCCCCATGACTGCTGCAGACCGTCCACAGCACTCACTGAGCGTAGAAGTCACCCACGTGGCCGCCCCATCCCCCTTTCGAGGGTCTGTTCGACGTCCGCGCTCCAGGACGGGTGCACCACCTGGGCTCCGGCGGGTGACCCCGTCGCCCACCGGTGCTGACCCGGTACGCGTGAGCGCCCCCACCCGTGCGGGTGGGGGCGCTCAC
>NZ_JBJLSE010000061.1:0-22923 GCF_050871845.1 Kineococcus arenarius subsp. arenarius | reverse complement strand
CCGCATGTGGGAGTGCGGGTGGCCGGCCGTCGTCGTGCGCGGTGGGCGCCTCAGTCCTGCGGCACCAGCCAGACGGCGCCCAGCGGCGGCACGCGCAGCGCGGCGGACTGCTGCTGGCTGTTCCACGCCGGCCCGTCGGCCACGATCGTGCCGGTGTTCACCACGCCGGAGCCGCCGAAGCGCTCGGCGTCGGTGTTCAGGACCTCCTTCCAGCGGCCCGGCTGCGGCAGGCCGACGCGGAAGTCCTCGTAGGGGCTGCCGGAGAAGTTCACGACGACCGCCATCGGGCGCCCGTCGGTGGAGCGGCGCACGTAGGAGACCAGGTTGCGCAGGTTGTCGCCCCCGTCGATCCACTCGAAGCCCTCGGGGCTGAAGTCCTGCTCCCAGAGCTCCGGGTGGGCCTTGTAGACGCTGTTGAGCTCGGTGACGAGCTCGTGCAGGCCCTTGTGCCAGGGGGTGTCCAGCAGCCACCAGTCCAGCGAACGGGCCTCGGACCACTCGGCCTCCTGACCCAGCTCGGCGCCCATGAACAGCAGCTGCTTGCCGGGGTGGGACCACATGTAGGCCAGGTAGGCGCGCACGTTCGCGAGCTGCTGCCAGCGGTCCCCGGGCATCTTGCGCAGCAGCGAGCCCTTGCCGTGCACCACCTCGTCGTGGGAGATGGGCAGGCAGAACTTCTCGCTGAAGGCGTACACGAGGCTGAAGGTCAGCTCACCGTGGTGGTACTGCCGGTGCACGGGGTCCTGCGAGACGTACTGCAGGGAGTCGTGCATCCAGCCCATGTTCCACTTCAGGCCGAAGCCGAGGCCGCCGCCGCTGGTGGGCGCGGTGACGCCGGGGAAGGCGGTGGACTCCTCGGCGATCATCATGATGCCGGGGGTGCGCTTGTAGGCGGTGGCGTTGGCCTCCTGCAGGAAGCTGATGGCCTCCAGGTTCTCCCGCCCGCCGTACTGGTTGGGCAGCCACTGGCCCTCCTCGCGGGAGTAGTCCAGGTAGAGCATCGAGGCCACCGCGTCCACGCGCAGGCCGTCGGCGTGGAACTCCTCGAGCCAGTACAGCCCGGACGCCACGAGGAAGTTGCGCACCTCGCTGCGGCCGAAGTCGAAGACGTAGGTCCCCCAGTCCATCTGCTCGCCGCGGCGCGGGTCGGGGTGCTCGTACAGCGCGGTCCCGTCGAAGCGCGCCAGGGCGAACTCGTCCTTGGGGAAGTGCCCGGGCACCCAGTCGATGATGACGCCGATGCCGGCCTGGTGCAGGCGGTCGATGAGGTACCGCAGCTCGTCGGGCGAGCCCCACCGGGAGGTGGGCGCGAAGTAGGAGGTCACCTGGTAGCCCCAGGACCCGCCGAAGGGGTGCTCCATGACGGGCAGGAACTCCACGTGGGTGAACCCGGCCGCCGAGACGTACGCGGTGAGCTCCTCGGCCAGCTCCCGGTAGCCCAGACCCTGCCGCCAGGAACCCAGGTGGACCTCGTAGATCGAGATGGGCCCGGCGTGCGGGTCGCTCGCAGAGCGCTTCGTCAGCCAGTCCGCGTCGCCCCACTCGTAACCGGACTCGGCGACGACGGACGCGGTGGCCGGGGGGACCTCGGTGGCCTGGGCCATCGGGTCGGCCTTCTGCCGCCAGTGCCCGTCCTGCCCGAGGATCTCGAACTTGTAGCGCGAGCCGGCGCCGACGCCGGGCACGAACAGCTCCCACACGCCGGAGGAGCCCAGCGAGCGCATCGAGTCGGTGCGGCCGTTCCAGTGGTTGTGGTCGCCCACGACCCGCACGGCCTGCGCGTTGGGCGCCCACACGGCGAAGGCCGTGCCGTCCACCGGGCCCATCGGGCCCTGCCAGTGGCGCACGTGCGCGCCCAGGACGTCCCACAGCTGCTCGTGGCGGCCCTCGCCGATCAGGTGCAGGTCCACCTCGCCGACGGTCGGCAGGAAGCGGTAGGGGTCGTCGACCACCTGCGGTTCACCGTCGGGGTAGGTCACCTCCAGGCGGTAGTCGCTGACCTCGCCGCCGGGGTGGACCCCCGCCCAGACGCCGTCGTGCTCGTGGACCAGGCCGATGCGGCCGCCGTCGGCGGTCAGGACGGTGACGGCCGAGGCGAACGGCTTCAGGGCGCGGTACGTCACGCCGCCGTCGTGCGGGTGCGCGCCGAGCACCGAGTGCGGCGACCAGTGGGACCCGGTGGCGACCTTGGCGAGGTCGTCCGCGTCCACGGGGCGGGGGGTGGCAGCTTCGCTCGACATGGGCTCCAGTCTCCGGTCGATGGGGGTGTCCCGCGCGTCGACGCGGGCGGCACCTGCTGTCAGGACGTCAGGCGCCGGACGGCGCCCAGCGGGATGTGCGACCAGTCGGGGCGGTTGCGGACCTCGTAGACGACCTCGTACAGGGCCTTGTCCAGCTCCAGGGCCGCCAGCAGGGTGGCGGCCGCCGAGCCCTCCTCGCGCGGGTCGACACCGGTGCCGGCGGCGTACGCGGCCAGGAACGCCTCGCGGCAGGCCGCGGCCCAGCGCTCGGCGGCCGCCGGGTCCGGGCCGGTGGCCGCGGCGTAGTCGAAGGAGCGCAGCATGCCCGCCACGTCGCGCAGCGCCAGGTCGGGCACGCTGCGCTCGGCGAGCGGTCGCAGCGGTTCGCCCTCGAAGTCCAGCAGCACCCAGCCGCGCTCGGCCGAGCGCAGCACCTGCCCGAGGTGGTAGTCGCCGTGCACGCGCTGCAGGTCGGGAGCGCCGCCGACCCCGCGGACCGCGTCCACGCGCCCGGTGGCCGCGGCGGCGAACTCGCGCAGCTGCGGCACCGCGCTGCAGGCCCACGCCACGCGGGCGGCCAGGCCGTCGGCCAGCACCCCCAGCCGCTCGGGGGTGGCGGGCTCGGTGGGCAGTTCGCGGGCCAGCACCGCGTGCACCTCGGCGGTGGCGGCGCCCAGCTCGCCGGCCTCGGCGCTGAAGCCGCGGCCGGCGGCCACGGCCGCCGTGGCGACGCGCCAGGCGTCCTGCGAGCCGGCCAGGAACTCCGTCAGGTGGGCGAGGTGCCCGTGGGCGGTGCTGCCGTCCGGGGCGGTCCACTGCCCGTCCACCCACCCCGCCGGGCGGGGCACGCGCTCGCAGCCGGCGCCGGCCAGGGCGGTCTGCACGACCACGTCGGGGTTGTCCCCGGCGTTCAGCACGCGGAACACCTTGGCGATGAGCGGGGTCTGCTGCGAGCCCTCCGGTGCGGACACGACGATGGAGGTGTTGGACTGCTCCCCGCCGAGCACCTTGGTGCGCGCCCCGTCCGGAACGGGCAGTCCGCCGTCGGCGCTGGTGCCGTGCACGCCGAAGGTCGCCGAGCCGGCACCCTCCTCGGCGGCCACCAGGGTCAGCAGCGCCCGGGTGAAGGTGGGGTCGTGGGGGCCGTCGTACACCCACGCCTGCGCGCCGTCCACGTCGGGCAGGTGGCCCACGAGCGCCGGGGCGAGCGAGTCGTCGGGGGCGTGGCGCACCGTCAGCGGCACGGCGTAGACGGTGCTGGTCGCGTCCTCGTCGGGGCCGGTGCGCACGGTGAGCGCGACGAGCTGGGCGACACCGCCCTCGTCCAGGGGGGTCCGCTCC
Organism: Kineococcus arenarius subsp. arenarius; assembly: GCF_050871845.1. Classification (NCBI taxonomy): domain Bacteria; kingdom Bacillati; phylum Actinomycetota; class Actinomycetes; order Kineosporiales; family Kineosporiaceae; genus Kineococcus; species Kineococcus arenarius. The sequence goes on along the minus strand of NZ_JBJLSE010000061.1, from coordinate 19,342 downwards.
AGGCGCTCCAGGCGCACCGCGGCGCCCTTGTGCGCGAACCAGCGCTGCCGGGGCGCCCACTCCACGAGCAGGCGGCCCAGCGCCGCGTCCGAGGCGGGGTCGGTGGTCACCGGGCCGGTCACGAGCCACCTCCGAGCTTGAGCCAGTAGAAGCCGCGCGGGCCGACGGTGACGGTCAGGCCGCCCTCGTCGTCGACGGCGGGGAAGGCGGAGCCGCCGAACAGGTCGCGCACGCCCGCGCCGGCCTGGCCGGGCACGCGCAGCACCGCCGACTGCGCGTGGTCGGAGAGGTTGTTGACGCACAGCACCGTCTCGCCCTCCTGCTCCGGGGTCGCCTCCAGCACCCGCAGGAACGCCAGGACGGCGTCGTTGCTGCAGTAGCCCTCCTCCGGGCGCAGCGGGGCCGCGCCCACCGCGGCCTCCAGGGAGGCGTCCGCGGGGCTCAGGCCGTCCTCGGTGCTCTCCGGGTGCCGCGGCGTCAGCGGCACGTAGCGGCCCAGGCCGAACGCGGGGTGCTGCCGGCGCACGGCCAGGACGTTGCGGACCCAGTGCAGCAGCGAGCTGGAGGTGGCGAGCTGCGCCTCCACGTTGACGGCCTGGTAGTTGTAGACCAGCGACTGGATGGTCGGCAGGTACAGCTTGCCGGGGTCGGCGGAGGAGAACCCGGCGTTGCGGTCCGGCGTCCACTGCATCGGGGTGCGCACCGCGTCGCGGTCGTCCAGCCAGATGTTGTCGCCCATGCCGATCTCGTCGCCGTAGTACAGGCACGGGCTGCCCGGCAGCGACAGCACCAGCGCGTGGATGAGCTCGATCTCGGGCCGGGAGTTGTCCAGCAGCGGCGCCAGGCGGCGGCGGATGCCGATGTTCGCGCGCATGCGCGGGTCGGGGGCGTACCAGCCGTACATGGCGGCGCGCTCCTCGGTGGTGACCATCTCCAGCGTCAGCTCGTCGTGGTTGCGCAGGAAGGTGCCCCACTGGCCGCTGGAGACGGGGATCTCCGGGGTGGCGGAGAGGATGTCGATGATCGGGGTGGCCTTGCCCTCGCGCATCGCGTAGTACAGGCGCGGCATGACGGGGAAGTGGAAGCACATGTGGCACTCCGGCTCCTCCTCGGTGCCGAAGTACTCCACCACGTCGAAGGGCCACTGGTTCGCCTCGGCCAGCAGCACCCGGCCGGGGTACTCGTCGTCGACCATCTTCCGCAGCCGCTTGAGGAACTGGTGGGTGGCGGGGAGGTTCTCCCCGTTGGTGCCCTCCTCCTCGTAGAGGTAGGGGACCGCGTCGAGGCGGAAGCCGTCGATGCCCATGTCCATCCAGAAGCGGACGGTGTCGAACATCGCCTCCTCGACGGCCGGGTTGTCGAAGTTCAGGTCCGGCTGGTGCGAGAAGAAGCGGTGCCAGAAGTACTGCCGCCGCACCGGGTCGAACGTCCAGTTCGACGTCTCGGTGTCGACGAAGATGATGCGCGCGTCGGCGTACTTCTCGTCGGTGTCGCTCCAGACGTAGAAGTCGCCGTAGGGCCCGTCGGGGTCGGACCGGCTGGCCTGGAACCACGGGTGCTGGTCGCTGGTGTGGTTCATCACCAGGTCGATGATGATCCGGATGCCGCGCTGGTGGGCCTCCTGCACCAGGCGCTGGAAGTCCGGCAGCGTGCCGAACTCCGGCAGCACCGCGTTGTAGTCGGCGATGTCGTACCCGCCGTCGCGCAGCGGGGAGGCGAAGAACGGCGGCAGCCACAGGCAGTCCACGCCGAGCCACTGCAGGTAGTCCAGCCGGTCGGTCAGGCCGGAGAAGTCCCCGGTGCCCGAGCCGTTGGAGTCGGAGAAGGCGCGGACCAGGGCCTCGTAGAAGACGGCGGTCTTGTACCACTGCGGGTCGTTCTTCAGGCCGGGCCGCGCGATGTGGAGGTTGTCCACGTCAGCCCCCCGCCCCGTGCGGCAGGACGTGGAAGACGTGCGCGGGCTGGACGTAGGGGTCCAGGCGCACGTAGTCGTGCTCGCCCCACTCGTAGGTGGCACCGGTCAGCTCGTCGCGGACGGTGAAGCGCTCCCACCACTGCCGGCCCAGCGCCGCCATGTCCAGGTGCACGGTCGTCTCCCGGGTGGCGTGCGGGTCCAGGTTCACCACCACGAGGACCAGGTCCTCCGTGCCGTCCAGCGCGACGCGCCGGCGGGAGAAGGCCAGGACGTTCTCGTCGTCGCAGGGGTGGAAGACCGTGCCGCGCAGCTCCTGCAGCGCCGGGTGGGCGCGGCGCACCTCGTTCAGGCGCTTGAGGTAGGGCGCCAGGCTCCAGCCCTCGGCCTCCGCGCGCGCCCAGTCCCGGGGGCGGAACTGGTACTTCTCGTTGTCCAGCTGCTCCTCGGCGCCGGGCCGGGCGGCGTGCTCCACCAGCTCGTAGCCGGAGTAGATGCCCCACGACGGGCTCAGCAGGGCGGCCAGCACCGCGCGCAGCTTGAAGACCGGCGGGCCGCCGTACTGCATGGTGGGCGTGAGGATGTCGTGCGTGGTGGGCCAGAAGCTGGGCCGCATGTAGTGCGCCGACTCCGTGGTGAGCTGCTCCAGGTACTCGCGGATCTCCCAGCCGGCGTTGCGCCAGGCGAAGTAGGAGTACGACTGCTGGAAGCCCACCTTGGCCAGGGTGTGCATCATCGCCGGCTTGGTGAAGGCCTCCGAGAGCCACACCACCTCGGGGTGCTCGCGGTTCACCTCGGCGATGAGCCACTCCCAGAACTCCACCGGCTTGGTGTGCGGGTTGTCCACCCGGAAGCAGGTCACGCCGTGCGAGATCCACACGTCCACGACCCGCTTGACCTCGGCGTAGATGCCCTCCGGGTCGTTGTCGAAGTTCAGCGGGTAGATGTCCTGGTACTTCTTCGGCGGGTTCTCGGCGTAGGCGATCGTGCCGTCGGCGCGGGTGGTGAACCACTCGGGGTGCTCGGTGACCCACGGGTGGTCCGGGGAGCACTGCAGCGCCAGGTCCAGCGCCACCTCCAGGCCCAGCTCCTTCGCCCGGGCCACGAAGAAGTCGAAGTCCTCGAAGGTCCCCAGCTCCGGGTGCAGGGCGTCGTGACCGCCCTCGGCCGAGCCGATCGCGTAGGGCGAGCCCGGGTCCAGGGGGCCCGCGTGCAGGGTGTTGTTCGGGCCCTTGCGGTTGGTGGTCCCGATGGGGTGGACCGGGACGAGGTAGGCGATGTCGAAGCCCATGTCCGCGATGGCCGGCAGCCGTTCCGCGGCGGTGCGGAAGGTGCCGGACACCCACCGGCCGGCCTCGGCGTCGAAGTACGCCCCCTCCGAGCGGGGGAAGAACTCGTACCAGCTGCTGAAGGCCGCCAGCCGCCGCTCCACGCGCAGCGGGAGGGTGGGGGAGGGGGAGACCATCTCCCGCACCGGCAGCCGGTCCAGCGCGGCCCGCACCTGCTCGGAGGTGCCCGCGGCCAGCCGCTCCGCGTCGCCCAGCGAGGTGTCGCGCAACCGGCTCACGGCGGCGCGCAGCACCTGCGCGCCCTCCTCGTCGCGGCCCGGCGCGCCGGCGGCGCGCTCCAGCAGCCGGGCGCCCTCCTCCAGCATGAGCGCCACGTCCACCCCGGCGCCGACCTTGATGGTGGCGTCGTGGTCCCACGTGCCGTACGGGTCGGACCAGCCGTCCACCCGCAGCCCCCAGTCGCCCTCGGCGTCGGGGGCGAGCACGGCCGCGTAGCGGTCGGTGCCCGCGTTCGTCAGGGTCATGCGCGCGCTGGGCCCGTCGGTGCCGTCCGGGCGCACCAGCACGGCGGTGGCGGCGACGGCGTCGTGGCCCTCCCGGAACACCGTGGCCGTCACCGGCACGAGTTCGCCGACCACCGCCTTGGAGGGCCAGCGGCCCGCGTCCACGGCGGGCGCGACGTCGAGGACGGGGATGCGCCCCACCACCGGGCGGGTGCTCCCGGTCGCCGGCGTCGTGGTCACCTCGGGCGAGGCCGGGCGCTGCGTCGTGGCGGCACCGGTCCCGCGCGTCGTCGGCTGATCCTTCGTCGTCACGTCCGGCAACCTACCGACGGTGGGCGGAGGTGTCGCGCGGGAACGCGGGTCCCGCCCGCCCCCGGGTACCTCGACGCGTCCACCCTGTCCCGGACGTGCCCGCGCGGCTACTGTCGCTGCTCGTGAGAGCCATCCGACGCTTCACCGTCCGCACCGTGCTCCCCGAACCGCTGGCCCCCCTGGGGGAGCTGGCCAGCAACCTGCGCTGGTCCTGGCACGAGCCCACGCGGGAGCTGTTCGAGTCGATGGACCCGGCGGCCTGGGTGGCGGTGCACCGCGAGCCCGGCGCGCTGCTGGGTGCCCTGAGCACCGAGCGGCTGGAGGCGCTGGCCGCCGACGCGGACTTCGTGGGACGGGTGCGGGAGGCGGCCGCGGACCTGCGGTCCTACCTCTCGCGCCCCGGCTGGTACGCCTCCCTCGGAGCCGGCGCCCCCGCCTCGATCGCGTACTTCTCGATGGAGTTCGGCATCACCGGTGCGCTGCCGCAGTACTCCGGCGGCCTGGGCATCCTGGCCGGCGACCACCTGAAGTCGGCCAGCGACCTGGCGGTGCCGATCGTCGGCGTGGGGCTGTTCTACGCCACGGGCTACTTCAAGCAGTCCCTCTCGCGCGACGGGTGGCAGCAGGAGACCTACCCGGTGCTGGACCCCGACGGCCTGCCGCTGGCGCTGCTGCGCGAGGCCGACGGCACCCCGGCGAAGGTGCACGTGGACCTGCCCGGCGGGCGCCGCCTCGCCGCGCAGGTGTGGAAGGCGCAGGTGGGCCGCGTCCCCCTGCTGCTGATGGACTCCGACGTGGAGGAGAACGACGACGCCGCGCGCGGGGTGACCGACCGCCTGTACGGCGGCGGCGGCGAGCACCGCCTGCAGCAGGAACTGCTGTGCGGCGTGGGCGGGGTGCGCGCGCTGCGGCTGTGGTCGCGCCTGACCGGTGCGCCGGAGCCGGAGGTCTACCACACCAACGAGGGGCACGCCGGTTTCCTGGGCGTGGAGCGCATCCGCGAGCACGTCGAGCGCGGTCTCGGCTTCGAGGAGGCGCTGGAGGCGGTGCGCGCCGCCACGGTGTTCACCACGCACACCCCCGTGCCCGCCGGCATCGACCGCTTCGGCCGCGACCAGATCGAGCTGTACTTCGGGCCGGGCAACCCGCTGCCCGGCGTGCCCGTGGAGCGCGTGCTGGCCCTGGGGTCGGAGGACTACGAGGGCGGGGACCCGGGCGTGTTCAACATGGCCGTCATGGGCCTGCGCCTGGCGCAGCGCGCCAACGGCGTCTCCCGGCTGCACGGCGCCGTCAGCCGCGGCATGTTCGACGGGCTGTGGCCGGGCTTCGACGCGCCCGAGGTGCCGATCACCTCCATCACCAACGGCGTGCACGCGCCCACCTGGGTGGCGCCGGAGGTGCTGCGCATGGGCGAGCGCTACATCGGCCCGCAGCTGACGCGCGAGGGTCAGGGCTTCGAGAAGGTCGACCAGGTCCCCGACGAGGAGATCTGGCGCACGCGCCGCGTGCTGCGCGGCCGGCTCGTGGAGGACGCGCGCCGCCGGCTGCGCCTGTCCTGGCTGCAGCGCGGGGCCACCGAGGCCGAGCTGGCCTGGACCCGCGACGTCCTGGACCCCGACGTGCTGACCATCGGGTTCGCCCGCCGCGTGCCCACCTACAAGCGCCTGACGCTCATGCTGCGCGACCCCGAGCGGCTGCGCTCGATGCTGCTGCACCCGCAGCGGCCGGTGCAGCTGGTCATCGCCGGCAAGTCGCACCCGGCCGACGAGACCGGCAAGCGCCTCATCCAGCAGATGGTCCGCTTCGCCGACGACCCGGCGGTGCGCCACCGCATCGTGTTCCTGCCCAACTACGACATCACCATGGCGCTGACGCTGTACCCCGGCTGCGACGTGTGGCTGAACAACCCGCTGCGCCCCTTCGAGGCGTGCGGCACCTCCGGCATGAAGGCCGCGCTCAACGGCGGGCTGAACCTGTCGATCCTCGACGGCTGGTGGGACGAGTGGTACGACGGCGGCAACGGCTGGGCGATCCCCACCGCCGACGGCGTGGAGGACCCCGAGCACCGCGACGACCTGGAGGCCGCGGCGCTGTACGACCTCGTGGAGAACTCCGTGGCCGCGCGGTTCTACGACCGCGACGAGCGCGGGCTGCCGGCGAGGTGGCTGGAGATGGTGCGCCACACCCTGGCCTCGCTGGGGCCCAAGGTGCTGGCCAGCCGCATGGTCACCGACTACGTGGAGCAGCTGTACGTGCCCGCCGCGCACGCCGGCCGGGCCGCGGCGGCCTCGGGCGCCGCGGCCGCCAGGGAGCTGGCGCGCTGGAAGGGCGAGGTGCGCGGCGCGTGGGCGGGCGTGCGGGTGGACCACGTGGAGTCCTCCGGCGTGGGCGACTCCGCGCAGGTGGGAGACGTGCTGCACGTGCGCGGCTTCGTGTCGCTGGGGTCCCTGAGCCCCGCGGACGTGGAGGTGCAGGTCGTGCACGGCCGCGTCAGCGAGTCCGACGAGCTGAGCCCCTCCGGGGTGCTGCAGCTGCGGCACGCGGAGGACTTCGGCGACGGCCGGCACCGCTACGAGGGCGAGGTCGCGCTGCGGCAGACCGGCCCCTTCGGGTACACGGTGCGGGTGCTGCCCCGCCACGAGGGCCTGGCCTCGTCCGCCGAGCTGGGGCTGGTGGTCAACGCCTGAGGCCGTCTCCCCCTGGTCCGGGCCGCGGGGGCCCGGTCCAGGGGGAGACGGTCCAGAGGGGAGGGTGGTCCAGGCGGGGGCGGTTCAGGCGGGTGCGGCCAGCCAGGCGTCCACCCGCGCCAGGTGCGCCGCCGCGAACCCGGCCGGCGCCGCAGCGCCCTCGAGCGACGCGCGCGCCACGTCCGCGAGCTGCTCGTCGGACAGGGCCAGCGCGGTGCGGGCGGTCTCGTACTCCTCCAGCAGGCCGGGGCCGAACAGCAGGGGGTCGTCGCCGTTGATCGAGCAGCGCACGCCCGCCTCCAGCAGCGCGGGCAGGGGGTGCCGGCCGATCTCCGGCACGACGGCCAGTTCGACGTTCGACGTGGGGCACACGTCCAGCACGGTGCCCTCGTCGGCGAGCCGCGCCACCAGCTCGGCGTCCTCCACGGCGCGCACGCCGTGCTGCACCCGCCGCGCCCCGAGCAGGTCGAGCGCGTCGCGCACGCTCTCCGGCCCGAGCAGTTCGCCGGCGTGCGGGGTGCTCGCCAGGCCCGCCTCCCGGGCGATCGCGAACGCCCGCTCGAAGGGGGCCGGCGGGAACAGCGACTCGTCGGCGGCCAGCCCGAAGGACACGACGCCGCGATCCGCGTGCTCGGCGGCCAGGCGGGCCAGGTCCTCGGCGGCGGACGGGGGCTCGTGACGCAGCGCCACCGCCATGAGGCCGAAACCGACCCCCAGCCGCTCCGCCTCGGCGCGGCCGGCCTCCAGCACCAGGCCCAGCACCTCGGCGGGGGTGCCGAGCGCCGGGGCGTACGGCACCGGGTTGGCCTGGACCTCCACCCACACGGCGCCGTCGCGGGCCGCGTCCTCGACGACCTCGCGCACCACGCGCGCCAGGTGCTCGCGGGTCCGCACGAGCAGGCGGGCGCCGTCGTACATCCGCACGAAATCCGCGAACGACGCGAACCCCCGCACGGGCGGGACGGGGACCCCCGCCTCGACGGCGAGCTCGGCGAGGGTGGCCGGACGCATCGCGCCCTCGAGGTGCAGGTGCAGGTGGGCCTTGGGCAGGGCGGCGAGGTCGCGCACGGGGGATCGCTCCTGGGGCGTGGTGGGGTCGGGACGCGGTGGGCGGTGGGTAGCCTGCTGCGGTGGCGGACGGCGAGCGGGAGCGGCTGCTGCGCCTGGTCGCCGCGCACGTGCTGGAGCACGGCGTGACCTCCCTGACCCTGCGCGGCCTGGCGGGCGCGGTCGGTTCCAACCACCGGATGCTGCTGTACTACTTCGGCAGCAAGGAGGCCCTGGTCGGCGAGGCGCTGCGGGCGGTGGGCGACGCCTGGTTCCCCGGCTTCGCCACCGCGTGGGCGGCGCTGGAGCGCGGGGAGGGGCCGCTGCGCCAGGACCTGCAGGACGTGTGGTCGGCGATCGCCGCACCGGGCAACGCGCCGTTCCTGCGGCTGTTCTTCGAGGTGTTCGGGCAGGCGGCGCGCGGCGACGACCGGTGGGCCGGTGTGCTCGGCGACATCGCGGACTGGCAGCGCCCGGCGGCGGCCCGCTTCACCCGGGAGGGGCTGGCCCCGGCCGCGGCGCGGGCGCGCGCCACCGAGCTCGTCGCGCTCTGGCGGGGTCTGCAGATGACCCTGCTCACCACCGGCGACCGCACCGCGGTGGACGGGGTCCAGCGCCAGGCGCTGGACGCGTTCTGCGCCCGCGTCGGCTGAGGCGGGAGCAGCCGCCCGTCACCGCTCTCCCGGCCCCCGGTCACCGGGCCGCCGCCAAGCCGGCCGCGACCGCCGCGCCGGGGTGGTCGGCGGCCAGCCGCGGAGACGTCGCCCCCAGCCGCTCGCGCAGCGTCCCGCTGCCGGAGGGACGGTCCTCGTCGTGCGCCAGCCTGCCGCGGCGGCGTAGCTCCGGGACGACGAGCTCGCAGAAGAGCTCGTGGTCGCCCGGGGAGAAGATCGCCTCCAGCAGGAACCCGTCGACGTCCGTGGTCTCCACCAGCTCCTCCAGCTGGTCGGCCACCTGCCCGGGGTCGCCGACGACGGTGAAGCCGCGCGTGCCGCGCCCACGCAGCTCGGCCAGGACCTCGCGCACCAGCGGCGTGCTGCCGTCGGGGCGGCGGAACCGGTCGATGTTGCTCTGACCCATCTGCCCGATGCGCGGGTCGGCGGCGCGGGCCAGCGCCTCGTCGAGCGGCACGTCCTGGGGCAGGGCGAGCAGGTCGACGCCGGTGTTGCCGGCGTAGATCACCGAGGCGACCTCGTCGGTCTGCATCCGCTCGAACTCCGCGCGGCGCTCGCGGGCCAGATCGCTCGTGGCCCCCACGGTCACCGTGGCACCGACGAGCACCTTGACCGAGCGCGGATCTCGGCCGTGCGCCGCCGCACGGGCGCGGATGTCGGCGACGTTCGCCGCGGCGTGCGCGGGCGTGGTGCCCTGCAGGAAGACGCACTCCGCGGTGCTCGCGGCGAACTCCCGGCCGGCTGTCGACGTGCCCGCCTGGAACAGCACGGGGGTGCGCTGCGGGGAGGGTGGGACCGTGAAGTAGCCGGACGAGCGGAAGTGCGTCCCCGCGTGCTCGACGCGGTGCAGCCGCTCGGGATCGGCGAACATCCCGGCCCGGGCGTCCTCCACGAGCGCGCCGTCCTCCCAGCAGCTCTCCCACAGCTTCAGGCAGAGCTCGACGTGCTCGCGCGCGATCTCGTAACGCACGTCGTGCGGGGTCATCTCCCGGTGCCCGAACAGGGCCGCCACCGCGTCCTGCGAGGCGCCGGTGACGACGTTCCAGCCCACGCGGCCGCCGGTGAGGTGGTCCAGGGTGCCGAAGCGGCGGGCCATCGCGACCGGGTGGTCGACCCCGGTGGAGGAGGTGACGACGAACCCCAGGCGGGAGGTGGCGTGGGCCAGGGCCGGGATGAGCAGCATCGGGTCCAGGCCGGAGAAGTTCAGGCCGCCCCGCGCAGCCGCGGCCGGCAGGTCCCCGTCGACGGTGGGGTAGCCGTACCCGTCGGCGAAGAAGAGGAAGTCGAACCCGGCGTCCTCCAGCAGGCGGGCCACGCCGATCCAGTGGTCGATCTCGCGGTGGTGCGCAGAGCCGCTCCACGGGTGCGACCAGCTCAGCGTGCCGCCCACCTGGGGGGCGGCGACCTCGAACACTCCCAGGTGCATCCTGCGCACGGGGCCCTCCTCGCTGCTGTTGAACCGGGTGGTTCACATGGAAGCGCACGCAGGTTTCCACGGTGTTTCGGTGCGTCGAGCAACACCTGCGTGACTCGTCCGGACGCCTCGCAACGTGCCGTTAACGCCGTCGTGACACCCGCGCCGCGGTGAGCTGCTTCAGTACCACCTCCGGCACGTCGGCGCCCGACAGCGCCCCGCCGGTGCGTTCCCGACCGCGGTCCCCGCTGCGCCCTGCCCGGTGCAGCACCTGCCGTCACCTCGACACCACGGAGCAGCCATGACCGACCTCGACCGCCGCCTGCGCTCCCCGCACCGACTGGTCGCCTCGCGCCGAACCCTCCTGCGCGGCGCCGGCCTGGGGGTGCTCGGCGTCGCCGGCGCCGGCGCCCTGGCGGCCTGCGGATCGGAGGAGACCCCCAGCGCGGCGGGAGCGACCGCGGGTGGTTTCGGGGACATCTCCGTGCAGCTCTCCTGGATCAAGAACATCGAGTTCGCGGGGGAGTACTTCGCGGACACGAAGGGCTACTACGCCGACGCCGGTTTCTCGAAGGTCGACCTCCTCGCCGGGGGGGCCGCGGGTACGGCGGCGGAGGCGATGATCCTCGGGCGGCGCGCCACCGTCGGCTTGTCCTCGCCGACGCTGACCGGCCCGGCGATCGTCAACGAGGAGGCGCCGCTGAAGATCATCGGCGCGACCTTCCAGAAGAACCCGTTCTGCCTGGTCTCCGTCGAGGAGAAGACCCCCGTGCGCACCATCGCCGACCTGGCCGGCAAGCGTCTGGGGATCCAGACCGGTGGCAACGAGCAGATCTTCGAGGGGTTCTGCAAGGCCAACGAGGTCGACACCTCGTCCTTCACGATCGTGCCGGTGCAGTACGACCCCTCCGTCGTGGAGACCGGTGAGGTCGACGCCTTCATGAGCTACCTCACCAACGAGCCGATCCTGCTGGCCGGCCGGGGTCTGACCCCCGTGACGCTCGGCTTCGCCGACAACGGGCTGCCCGTCGTCGGCGAGACGTTCACCGTCCTGCAGAGCACGATCGACGACCAGCGCGACATGCTCAAGGCGTTCCTGAAGGCGGAGGTCCAGGGCTGGAACGACGCCGTGGCCGACCCCGCCGAATCCGCCCGCCTGGCCGTCGAGGTCTACGGCGCCGACCAGGGGCTCGAACTGGAGGAGCAGGTGCAGGAGGCGGAGGCGCAGAACCTCCTCATCGTCACCGACGACACGAGGGCGAACGGCCTGTTCACCATGACCGAGTCGCTGGTCCAGGAGAACGTCGACGCCCTGGCCCTCATGGGCACGGACATCACGGCCGAGCAGCTGTTCGACCTGAGCCTGCTGGCCGAGGTCTACGAGGAGAACCCGGACCTCGTCACCGGCTGAAGCACCGGCCGACCCGACCACCCGCCACCCGCGGCGGGCCCTGCCCGGGCCCGCCGCCCCTGCGCTCCCCGAGCCGTTCCGAGAGAGGTCCCCGCGTGCACCAGGACACCACCGCAGCCCCGACCGCTGCCCGGCTGCCGTCGGCGACCACGGACCCGGTGCGCCACCCGGCCGCCGCCACCGGGTTCCACCTCCAGGGCCTGAGCAAGCGGTTCACGCTGGGCCGCCAGAGCGTGCTCGCGCTGGACGAGACCTCCCTGGGCACCCGCAAGGACGCGTTCCTGTCCCTGCTGGGTCCCTCCGGGTGCGGCAAGTCCACGGTCCTGCGCATCCTCGCCGGCCTGGAGACACCCACCGGCGGGGAGGCGCTCGTCAACGGGATGACCACGAGGGAGCTGCAGCGCGCGCACGAGCTCGGCATCGCCTTCCAGGACTCCGCCCTGCTGCCGTGGCGGACCGTGGCGAGCAACATCCGGCTCCCGCTGGAGGTCGCCGGCGTCACCCCCGAACCTGGCCTGATCGAGGACCTCATCGCCCTGGTCGGGCTTCGCGGCTTCGAGAGGGCCAAGCCCGCGCAGCTGTCCGGCGGGATGCGCCAGCGCGTGTCCATCGCCCGGTGCCTGGTGGTGCAGCCGAGCGTCATGCTGCTCGACGAGCCGTTCGGTGCGCTGGACGACATGACGCGCCAGCGCCTCAACGTGGAGCTGCTGCGCATCTGGACCGAGAAGCCGGCGACGACCCTCATGGTCACCCACGGCATCTCCGAGGCGGTCTTCCTCTCCGACGTCGTGGCCGTCATGAGCCCCCGGCCCGGCCGGGTGGTGGAGGTCGTCGAGATCGACCTGCCCCGCCCGCGCACCCCGGACCTGATGCGCACCCCGGAGTTCCACGCCTACCACGACCGCCTCTCCGAGATCCTCTTCGGCGGCGGTGTGCCGGCACCGGCCGGCCCGGAGCAGCTGTGATGCCCGCCGCCGCAGCGCCCGCCTCCCCGCTCGCCCCCCCGAGGCGCGGGTGGGCCGTCCGCAGCGCGCGCGGCCTGCCGCCCTGGGCGGGCGGGCTGATCGGTGCCGTGGCGGTGCTGGCGGCCTGGAGCGCCCTGGCGCTCACCGTCTTCGCCGACACGGGCAACGTGCCCACCCCCTGGGCCGTGGTGGGGCAGTTCGCCACCGACGGGTTCGACCTCTACTGGGGCAACCTCTCGACGACGACCGCCTCGGCGCTGCAGGGGTACCTGTGGGGCAACCTCGTCGCGATCGCCCTGGCGGTCGTCGTGCTCCTCGTGCCGCCGCTCGAGGGCGCAGCCACCCAGGTCGCGGTCCTGACGTACTGCGTCCCGCTGACCGCGATCGGCCCCATCGTCCTCATCGTCTCCGAACCCGGCTCGCGCACCACGTCGGTGTTCCTGGCCGCCCTCAGCGTCGTGTTCACCTCCGTCGTCGGCTGCCTGCTCGGCTTGCGCGCCGCGGACCGCAGCGCCCTGGACGTCGTGCGCGCGTACGGCGGCTCGCGCTGGACGGCGCTGGTGAAGGTCCGGCTGGTCGCGGCCCTGCCCAACGTGTTCGCCGCCCTGAAGCTCGCCGCTCCGGCCGCGTTCCTCGGGGCGGTGCTGGGGGAGTACTTCGGCGGGGTGGACTCCGGCCTGGGCATCCTCATCACCGCGGCCCAGACCAACCTGCGCTACGCCCAGCTGTGGGCGCTGGCCCTGCTCTCCGGGGCCCTCGCCGGGGCCGGCTACCTGTTCGTCGGGCTCATCGCCCGGATCGTCGCGCCGTGGTCGTCCACCGGCGAGCGCGAGGGAGGGGTCTCCTGATGGCCACCACCGGCGCACGGCCCGCCGCACCCGCGGGGCCCCGGCACGAGGCCCTCAGCAGCGCGTCCCTCGCCGCCTCGCTCCTGCGGCGCACCGCGGTCCTGCTGCTGACCCTGGTGGTGTCCACCGCCGTCCTCGTCGCAGCCTGGTACCTGCTGCTGGAACTGCTGGACGTGGACCCGTTCGTGGGCAAGCGCCCGGCGGACGTCTACGAGTACCTGGTGCGCGACGAGGACGCCGCGGCGAACCGCGGGGAGATCCTGTCGCTGCTGGCGACCACGCTGGCGCACTCGACGACCGGGTTCGTCGCCGGCCTGGCCGGTGCGCTCGCCGTCGCCTCGCTGTTCACCCTGGTGCGGCCCCTGGAGTTCGCCTTCATGCCGCTGGCCATGCTGCTGCGCTCGGTGCCCCTGGTCGCCATGGCTCCGCTCATCGGGTCGATCTCCGGTCGTGGCCTCGCGGGGGCGGCGACCATCGGCGGGATCGTCGTGTTCTTCCCGGTGCTGGTGAACATCGCCCTCGGGCTGCGGTCGGCGTCCCCGCAGGCGGTGGACCTCGTCCGGGTCAACGGTGGCAGCCGCCTGACGGCGCTGCGCAAGGTGGCCCTCCCGTCCGCCCTGCCGAACCTGTTCGCCGCCGTGCGCATCTCGGTGCCCGGCGCCGTCATCGGGGCGATGCTGTACGAGTGGCTGTTCAGCGGCACCGGGCTGGGGGCCGAGATCTTCCGCGCGAACTCGCAGGTGCAGTACTCGAAGCTGTGGGCGATCGTCGTCGTCGTGACGTTCAGCACGATCGTGCTGTACACGCTCGTGAGCGTGCTGGAGACCCTCGTGCTGGCCCGGTGGGGCCCGGACGCCGGGCGGCGTTGACCCCCGCCCGGCCCGGCCCCGCTCAGGCGGTCGCCAGCACGCGCACCGACCACGCCGGCACCCGCAGCGCCGCCCCCGCCGGTGCGACCCGGCGGCGCCGGTCCGGCGTGCTGCTCCAGCGCGGGTGGAACCGGGGCAGCCCCTCCACGGCCGGCAGCACCACGTCGCGCTGGCGCGCGCCGGCGTTGACGAGCACCAGAACCGACGCCAGACCCCGGTCCCGCCCGTCCACGAGGACCTGCAGGATGCGCCGGCCCGCGTCGTGCCAGCGGTCCACCGTCATCTCGGTGCCGTCCTCCGCGAACCAGCGCAGGTCCTCGCGCTGCTCGCGCACCGGGTGCCCGCGGCGGACCCCCGCCTCGGCCAGCACCGGGTAGCGCGAGCGCAGCGCCACGAGCTCACGGGTGTCGGCCAGCAGCTCGCGCTGCCAGTCCGCCAGGTCCCAGTCCACCCAGGAGACCTCGTTGTCCTGGCAGTAGGCGTTGTTGTTGCCGCCCTGCGAGCGCCCGAACTCGTCGCCCGCGGTGAGCATCGGCACGCCGGAGGAGAGCACCAGGGTCGCCAGCAGGTTGCGCACGCTGCGCCGGCGCGCCGCCAGCACGGCGGCGTCGTCGGTGGGCCCCTCCACGCCGTGGTTCCAGCTGGTGTCGGAGTCGCTGCCGTCGCGGTTGCCCTCGCCGTTGGTCTCGTTGTGCTTGCGGTCGTAGGAGACGAGGTCCGCCAGGGTGAACCCGTCGTGGGCGGTGACGAAGTTGACGCTGGTCAGCCGCCCGCGGGTGACGTCGAAGGTGTCGGCCGACCCGGCGAAGCGGGTCGCGAACTCGCGCAGCCCCCGCCCGGCCGCGTCCGGCACCCCGTGCCCCAGCGCCACCTCCCGGGCGTCGGTCAGCCAGAAGTGGCGCACGCCGTCGCGGAAGCGGTCGTTCCACTCGTGCACCGGCGGCGGGTACTGGCCGGTGCGCCAGCCGAAGGGGCCGATGTCCCACGGTTCGGCGATGTGCTTGACCTGCGCCAGGACCGGGTCGGCGGTCAGCGCCACGAGGAACGGGTGGTCGGGCGTGAAACCCTCCCGGCCGCGCGCCAGCGTGGTCATGAGGTCGTAGCGGAAACCGTCCACCCCGTACTCGCTCACCCAGTGCCGCAGCGAGTCCAGGGCGAGCTGCACCACGCGCCGCTCGCCGAAGTCCAGCGAGTTGCCGCAGCCGGTCACGTCGAAGGGGCGCCCGCCGGCGTCGCGCAGGTAGTACGTGGCCTCGTCCAGGCCGCGCAGCGACAGGTGCGCGCCGTCGGGGCCCTCCTCGCAGGTGTGGTTGTAGACGACGTCCAGCAGCACCTCGATGCCCGCCTCGTGCAGGCCCGCGATCGCGCGGCGGAACTCCTCGCGCACCGCGCCGGCACCCGCCGCGCGCGCCGCGGCGGTGGCGTAGCCGGGGTGGGGGGCGTTGAAGGCCAGGGTGTTGTAGCCCCAGTAGTTGACCAGCCCCCGCCGGCGCAGGTGGACCTCGGAGGTGCTCGCGTGCACCGGCAGCAGCTCCAGCGCGGTGACGCCCAGCCCCGTCAGGTGCTCCAGCACCGCCGGGTGCGCCAGGGCCGCGTAGGTGCCGCGCAGCTCCTCGGGCACGTCCGGGTGCCGCTTCGTCAGGCCCTTGACGTGCGCCTCGTAGACGACGGTTCGCGACCAGGGCGTGCGCGGCTGCTCACCGGGGCGCACCCGCAGCGGCTCGGGCAGCGGGCCGAGCACCACCCCGCGCGGCACGTGCGGTGCGCTGTCGCGCCCGTCGGGCACCGCCAGCTCCCCGCGCAGGTCGGCGTCCACGGCGTGCCCGAAGACCTCCGGGACCAGGGCCACCTCGCCCTCCACGCCGCGCGCGCACGGGTCCAGCAGCAGCTTGGCCGGGTTGTGCCGCAGGCCCCGCTCGGGCTCCCAGCGCCCGTGCACCCGCAGGCCGTAGCGGCTGCCGGCGCGCAGGTGCGGCACGTGCCCGTGCCACACGCCCAGCTCCACGTCCGGCAGGGGGGTGCGCACCTCGCGGCCGGAGTCGTCGAACACGCACACCTCCACGCCGTCGGCGTGGGCCGCGAGCACGGCGACGTCGGCGCCGCCGCCCTCGCTCTCGGGGCGCAGGGTCACGCCCAGGGGGTGGGGGGCCGCCCCCCGCCGGTCGGTGCGGGTGGTCGGTCCGTCGCGGCGCGTGGTCGGAACAGGCACCGGCGCAGTCTGCCCGAGCGGAGCCGTGCTTGTCGGGCCGAGGGGCGCCCCGCCGGGGGCCGGGCCCGGCGGCGGGCCCTCGCGCGGGCCCGGGCCGCCGCCGCGCTCCTACACTGGTGGCCGTGACGGCGTACCTCGACCACGCCTCGACGACCCCCCTGCGCCCCGAGGCCCTCGAGGCGTACGCCGCAGCCGCCGCGCTGACCGGCAACCCCTCGTCGCTGCACTCCAGCGGCCGGCGCGCCCGCGCGGCCGTGGAGGAGTCGCGCGAGGCGCTGGCCGCGGCCGTGGGGGCGCGCCCGGCGGAGGTGGTGTGGACCTCCGGCGGCACGGAGGCCGACAACCTCGCCCTGAAGGGGCTGTACTGGGCGCGCCGGGACGCCGACCCGCGCCGTCGCCGCGTCCTCGTGGGGGCCGCCGAGCACCACGCCGTGCTGGACGTGGCGCAGTGGCTCGCCGAGCACGAGGGCGCCGACGTGCGCCCCGTCCCGGTCGACGCCGCGGGCCGCACCGACCTCGACGCCCTGCGCGAGGCGCTGGCCGACGGCGGTGACGAGGTGGCGCTGGTGTCGCTGATGTGGGCCAACAACGAGGTCGGCACCGTGCAGCCGGTCGCCGAGGCGGCCGAGCTGGCCCACGCGGCGGGGGTGCCGCTGCACACCGACGCCGTGCAGGCCGTGGGGCACCTGCCGGTGGACGTGGCCGCCGCCGGTGTGGACGCCCTGTCGCTGTCGGCGCACAAGTTCGGCGGCCCGGTGGGTGCCGGTGCCCTGGTGCTGCGCCGCGGCACGCCGCTGGTGCCGCTGCTGCACGGCGGCGGGCAGGAGCTGGGGGCCCGCTCGGGCACGCTGGACGCCCCCGCCGCCCGCGCCACCGCCGCCGCGCTGACCGCGGCGGTCGCCGCGCTGCCGGTGGAGTCCGCCCGCGTCGCGGCGCTGCGCGACCGGCTCGTGGCGGGCCTGCTCACCTGCGCGGACGGGGTGGTGCTGCGCGGCGACCCCGTCCTGGACCCCGCGCACCGGCTGCCGGGCAACGCCCACGTCACCGTGGCCGGCTGCGAGGGCGACTCCCTGCTGTACCTGCTGGACGCCGCCGGCGTGGAGTGCTCCACCGGCTCGGCGTGCCAGGCGGGCGTGCCCCGCCCCAGCCACGTCCTGCTGGCCGCGGGCCTGACCGAGCGCGAGGCGGCCGGTGCGCTGCGCTTCTCGCTGGGGTGGAGCTCCACCGACGCCGACGTGGACGCGGCCCTGGCCGCGGTCGGCCCCGCCGTGGAGCGGGCCCGGCGCGCCTCGGCCCCGGCGCGCGGTGCGCGGGCCCGGCGCCGGCCGCCGGCCGCACCGGTCGCGGGGACGGCGGCGGGGACGGTGGCGTCCTGATGCGGGTGCTGGCCGCCATGAGCGGCGGGGTGGACTCCGCGGTCGCCGCCGCCCGCGCGGTGGACGCCGGGCACGACGTGGTCGGAGTGCACATGGCGCTGAACCGCGCACCGGGCACGCTGCGCACCGGCTCGCGGGGGTGCTGCACGATCGAGGACGCCCTGGACGCCCGCCGCGCCGCGGACCTGCTCGGCATCCCCTTCTACGTCTGGGACCTGTCGGAGTCCTTCGTGCAGGAGGTCGTGGAGGACTTCGTCGCCGAGTACGCGGCCGGGCGCACCCCGAACCCCTGCGTGCGCTGCAACGAGCGCATCAAGTTCGCCGCGCTGCTCGACAAGGGCGTCGCGCTGGGGTTCGACGCCGTGTGCACCGGGCACTACGCGCGGGTGCTGCGCGGGGCGGGCGGTGCCGAGCTGCACCGGGCCGCCGACGCGGCCAAGGACCAGTCGTACGTGCTGGCCGTCCTGGACGCCGACCAGGTGGCGCACGCGATGTTCCCGCTGGGCGACGCGCCCACCAAGGAGCAGGTGCGCGCCGAGGCCGAGCGCCGCGGACTGCCGGTGGCGCGCAAGCCGGACAGCCACGACATCTGCTTCATCCCCGACGGCGACACCCGCGGGTTCCTCGCCGACAAGCTGGGCGAGGAACCCGGGGAGGTCCTCGACGAGGACGGCGCGGTGCTGGGCACCCACACCGGCACCTACGGCTTCACCGTCGGGCAGCGCAAGGGCCTGGGGCTGACGCGTCCGGCGCCCGACGGCCGGCCCCGCTACGTGCTGTCCATCGAGCCGGTGCGCCGCACCGTCACCGTCGGGCCCGCCGAGCGGCTGGCGGTGGGGGAGCTGCACGCGGTCGAGGCGGTGTGGAGCGCTCCGGAACCCGCCGGCCCGGTGGAGGTGCACGTGCAGGTGCGCGCGCACGGCGAGGCCGTCCCGGCGGTCGCCGAGGTCGTCGGCGGAGAGGCGGGAGAGGGGACGGGCGAGGGGGTGCGGGTGGTGCTGCGCACCCCGCTGACCGGGGTCGCCCCCGGCCAGACGGTGGCGTTCTACGCGGGCACGCGCGTGCTGGGATCGGCGACGATCGCCGGGACGGTCCCGGTCGCCGGGTGATCCCGTCCCGGCGGGCGCGCCGGGTTCAGAGGGGCAGGTCGGTGTACAGCTGCAGCTGAGCCCGCACCGAGGCGACGAGGTCGACCTGGTCCGGCGCGAGCAGCCAGTGCTGGTTCAGCCCCTCGCGCATGCTGGCGACGTGGGTGGCCGCGGCGGGGATGCCGAGGGGGTCACCGGTGTAGCGGCCGCGACGGTGCAGGTCCTGCAGCGCGGTGGTGACCGTCTCGCGCACGCGTTGGTACCACTGGCGGAAGTACCCGTGGGCGGGGTGTCCGGGGGCGAGGGCCTCGGCGGCGATCACGCAGTACAGCCGGGTGCGCTCCGGGTCGCGCGCGTCGCGCTCGGCGAGGGCGACGAGGCCGCGCAGGAAGGACTCGCCGTCGTGCGGGTCGAGCGTGGCGTCCAGGGCCGCGTTCCCGAGGTCGCGGTCCAGGACGGCTTCGAGCAGGGCCGCCTTGTCGGGGAAGTGGTGCAGCAGACCGGTGTGGGACAACCCCGCGCGCGCGGCGACGTCGCGCATCGAGGTGGCGTTGAAACCCGTCTCGGCGAACGCGGTCGTGGCCGCGTCGAGGATCTGCTCGCGGCGCTCGGCGGTGGCCACGGCCTGGCGGCTGGTGCGGCGCCGGACGGGGACGTCGTCGGTGAGTGGCAC
This sequence comes from Kineococcus arenarius subsp. arenarius, assembly GCF_050871845.1. Taxonomy (NCBI): domain Bacteria; kingdom Bacillati; phylum Actinomycetota; class Actinomycetes; order Kineosporiales; family Kineosporiaceae; genus Kineococcus; species Kineococcus arenarius. The sequence goes on along the minus strand of NZ_JBJLSE010000061.1, from coordinate 65 downwards.
GGTGGCCTCCTTCCGGCAGCACCTTATGCCGCGCCCGCGGCGCCCCCGGCCGGGGGCGCCGCGGG
>NZ_JBJLSE010000060.1:0-23054 GCF_050871845.1 Kineococcus arenarius subsp. arenarius | reverse complement strand
GCAGTCACCTGTCCATCTTCGACCACGGGGGTGGGTGTCGTCACGGTCACGATCATGGTTCCGATCTCGCCCTGTCAGGAGAGGTTGCTACGAGCGGCTGGCCTCAACTCACCCTGACAGACAGGGGCCGCCCACGCCGAGCGCCGCTACGCGCACAGCAGCGACACCCGCGCGGAGGAGCGCACCCGGGCCCGCCTCGTCGCACACCTCGACGCCCACGGGCTCAGCGGCAGCGCCTACGACCCGCGCGGCCAGGAGCGCGACTCGCGCCCCCTGCCTGCACGCAGCAGCGTCCCGCCCGCACCGGCTCCGTGGTCGGAGCCCGAGCCGTCGGCGACCCTCCTCGCGGAGGCACCGTCCACCCCGCTGGCACGGCCCCTCAAGAGCGCGTGAGCCGGCGCCGCTGACAGCCGCCCCGCTCAGGGGCGGTCGGGCTGCTCCCGGTGGCGGCTGCGCTCCGTGGAGGTGACGTCGGCGGTGCGGGCACCACCCTCCGCCACGTCGGCCGTCCCGCCCGGCCCGGTCAGCGGCCTCGCGCCCTCACCGCCGTCGGTGAGCACGACGCCCTTGAGCAGCGGCTGCACGCCGTCGGACTCCTTCACCGAGGAGATCCACACGTCCTCCGGGTGGGTCTGCTCGCCGGCGTGGACGTCCTCGGCGGTGCGCAGCTTGGCGACCTTGTGGATGAGGACGCCGAAGCCGATCTTGGCGGCGATGTCGGCGAAGGAGAAGCCGACCTGGATGGTGGTGGTCCAGCCGGCGCCGGGGAGCCAGTTGTGGATGGCGTAGGCGATGGGGTACCAGCCCCACACGCTGAGCAGCACGATGGCGGCGTTGCGGTACGACGCGTACGCCTGCGCGCTCATCGAGCCCTTCGAGGAGCGCAGCACCCGGATCAGCAGGACGTACAGGGCCGCGTAGAAGGCGGTGCTGACGAGGCCCCAGACGAGCAGTTCCGTCTGGTCCGTGCCGGCGCCGTCGACCGTGGCGCCCAGGTACCCGGTGAAGATCATGAGGAACGCCGCGGTGACGAGGGCCGCGCGCACCACCCGCGCGCGGGCGCCGACCAGTCCGGAGACGGCCAGGAACTCCACCATCAGCAGCGGCACCGTGACCGACCAGTCCATGTACCTCGGGGTGAGGGTGTTCAGCGCCTCCGCGTTCGGGAAGTACGTCCCGTCGGCGTACGTGTAGCCCTGGTCGAACTTCAGCACCAGGTAGGCGTACGACAGCGCCGCCACCGCTGCGATGGCCAGCGAGGCGTGGGCCGCGGTGCGGTAGCGGGCGCCGACCTCGCCGGTGGACCTCCAGGTCCACAGGAATTGCGCGAACAGCGCCAGCCCGGCGACCGTCATCGCGTACTGGATGAGGTCGTGCTGCCCGGCGCTGAGCGCGACGACCTCGGGGCGGACCACGTCGGCTGCGATCACGGGGGGCCTTCCTGGTGGTTCGACCGGCGGCGACCGCCGTCCAGGTCGCCGCCGGCCACCGTAGGGGCGCGTGCAGCCGGCCGCGCGCTCAACGCCCAAGCCGCTGCGCGAGGGCGAGCGCGTCGAACGGGGCCCGCCCGGCCATGGTGTTGTCGAAGTGCACGAACACGTCCCGCCCACCCGCCGACCACGCCCGCACCCGTTGCGCCCAGTCGTCGAGCGCGGCGTCGTCGTAACCGCTGACGTACAGCTCGGGCGAGCCGTGCAACCGCACGTAGGAGAAGTCGGCGGTCTGCTCCTGCAGCAGCGGCCAGCGCCCGCCGGTGTCGGCGGTGACGAGCGCGACGCCGTACGCGCGCAGCACGTCGGTGAGCTCGGGGTTCTCGTGGCTGCGGTGGCGCACCTCCACGGCGTGCCGCAGCGGGCGCTCCTCCACCCCGGCGGGCGACGTAGCGCCCGGCGCGGCGGCGCGGAAGGCGGCCAGTTCGGCGGCGGTGGTCGTGGTGCTCGGCAGCAGCGCGCAGAACCGTGCCAGCACTTCCGCGTCGAAGCGCAGGCTCGGCGGCAGCTGCCACAGCACCGGCCCGAGCTTCTCGCCCAGGTTCAGCACCCCGGAGGCGAAGAAGTCGGCGAGCGCGTCCTGCACGTCCACGAGGCGGTGCTCGTGGGTGACGGCCCGCCAGCCCTTGACGCTGAAGCAGAAACCCGGTGGGGTGCGCCGCGCCCACGACGGGTAGTTCCCCGGGCGTTGCAGGGCGTAGAACGAGGCGTTCAGCTCAACTGTCGGCAGCCGGTCGGCGAGGTGCTCCAGCTCCCGGCGCTGCACCAGGCCGGGCGGGTAGAACACCCCGCGCCACTCCGGGTAGGTCCAGCCGGAGGTCCCGATCCGCAGGCGTCCCACGAGCCCGGAACCTGGTCAGGGGGCGGTGAGCACCACGGGGCCGTCCTCGGTGACGGCGATGGTGTGCTCGGCGTGCGCGGCGCGGCGCTTGTCGAGGGTGACGACCGACCAGCCGTCGCGGGCGGTGCGGTAGCTCTCGCCGCCGGCCAGCAGCATCGGCTCGATCGCCAGGGTGCTGCCGGGTTCCAGGCGCACCTCGGGGGCGCCGGGCAGCGGGCGGTTGGGCACGAACGGCGCCTCGTGCATGCTGCGCCCGATGCCGTGACCGCCGTGGTCGGGCAGGTGGGAGTAGCCGTGGCGGCGGGCCACCTCGTCGATCGCGCGCGCCACGTCCGGCAGGGTCGCGCCGGGGCGGGCGGCGGCGATGCCGGCCGCCAGGGCCTCCTCGGTGGCCCGCACCAGCCGCACGTCGTCCTCGTGCTGCTGCCCGACGTGGACGGTGATCGCGGAGTCGCCGTTCCAGCCGTCCAGGATGGCGCCGGCGTCGATGCTGAGCAGGTCCCCGTCGTCGAGGCGGCGGCCGGTGGGACGCCCGTGCACGACGACCTCGTTGACGGACAGGCACAGCACGCCGTTGAACGGCCGCGGCGCCCAGGAGGGGGCGTAGCCGAGGAACGACGGCAGGGCGCCGGCTTCGCGGATGCTCGTCTGCGCGATCTCGTCCAGGTCGCGCAGCTTGGCGCCGGGCACGGCTGCGGCGCGCACCGCCTGCAGCGTGCGGGCCACGACGCGACCGGCCTCGCGCATGGCGTCCAGCTCGGTGGGGGTCCGGACGGGGAAGGCGGGTGCGTCGCTCACCGGACGAGTATGGCGCCGCGCCGGGTGCGGCAGCGGCCGGTCACCCCCGGGGACGTGCCGGGCGGGCGCGGGGAGCAGCCTCGCCCGGGTCGGCGCCCCCGAGGCGCCGCCGCACCTCGTCGGGCAGCGCGGGCCGCGCGTGGCGGGGCATCCCGGCGACCACGAGCGCGTAGGAGTCCAGCACGAGTTCCTCGACCAGCTGCGCCATGACGCCGGGGCCGCCGGCCACGGAGATCCAGTGCTGCTTGTTCACGTGGTACCCCGCGGTGATGCCGTCGAACTCCTGCCGCAGCGCCCTGGCGTGCTCCGGGTCGCACTTGAGCGTGGTGATCGGCCGCCCGGTCACCTCGCTGGAGATGCAGAACACCTTCCCGGCCACCTTGTGCACGTCGTGCTCGGGACCGAACGGCCGGCTCAGGGTGAGGTCGGGCAGCTCCGCCGCCACCCGGGCCGCGACCTCCTGCACCGCGGTGCCGTCGAGGGGTGCGCCACCGTCCGGGGTGGAGGGGGTGTGGTCGCTCACCCGCCCATCGTGCTGCCCGGGACGGGTGCGGAGCAACGCACCCGGGGCCGCCTCGTGGGGCGGCGGGGTTCCCGCTGCGCGAGGGCGACGACGAGCACGAGGACCAGCAGGACGGCGGCGAGCCCGTCGAAACCGGCACGGGCCAGGACGGGTCCGGCGAGCGCACCCCCGGCGGCTCCGGCGCAACCCATGAGCGAGTCCGACACCCCCTGCAGGCGGGGCCGCTGCACGGGCGTGGCCGCGGAGCTGACCAGCGTGGAACCCGCCACGATCGACGCCGACCACCCCAGCCCCAGCAGGACCAGACTGACCGTCACCAGCGTCGCGTCCTCCGAACCCAGCAGGGCCAGCAGCAGGGGGGCCAGGAACAGCACCTGACCCGCGAGGACGACGCTGCGGGCACCGAAACGGTCGCTGAGGGTGCCGAAGCCGGGCGACAAGGCGTACATGCCGGCCACGTGCAGGCTGATCGTCAACCCCACCAGGCTCAGCGAGGCGCCGTGCTCGGTCAGGTGCACCGGGGTCATCGACATCAGGGGAACCATGGTGGCGTGGCTGCCGGCGACGGTGAGCACCGCGCGGCGCGCGGCGGCGTTCGAGCGCAGGACGCTCAGCCCACCGGCAGGACGCCCGGCGGCGGCGCTGCCGCCGGGGCCGTCCGGCCCCGCACCGGCGAGGGCGGTGGCCGTCAGGAGCGGGTCGGGCCGCAACCCCACGAGCAGGACGACAGCGCCGAGCGCCTGCGCGCACGCGGAGACGACGAAACCGCCGGTGAGCGGCGGCAGGCCCAGGGCCCGCCCGACGGCCTCACCGGGTTCGAGCAGGTTCGGCCCGGTCACCGCACCGACCGTGGTGGCCCAGACCACCAGGGAGAGATCGCGCCCGCGGGCGTCCGCGTCGGCCAGGTTGCGCGAGCCGGGCCAGCGGCACCGCGAGCAGGGCCGCGCCCAGGGTGGCCGTGGTTGCGGCCATCTCGGACGAGGCCGGGGAGCCGGAGACCTCGGTGACGAGCAGCGCGCCCAGGCTGAGGGTGGCGCCGGCCCCCAGCCCGCCCAGGACCTGACCGGCGGCCAGGGCCCGCACCTGCTCACGGGTGACGGGGCAGTGGCCGACCAGCGGACCGCCCGAGGTCAGGGGCACACCGTCGAGCGGATCGCCTCCACGAGCTGCTGGGCCTGCTGCTCGGTGAGCTGCCCGACGTCACCGCCGCTGAAGCGCTCCTGGGCGTTCGAGGTGACCGTCGCCTCGTCCGTGCCCTGCTCGATGTCCGCGCAGACCTCCTCGGCGCGCTGCTGCAACTGTTCCGCGTCGGCCGCCAGCTCCGGTTCCACCGCAGCCGCCAGGCCCGCGAGGCGGTCCCACGCGCCCTCCGCCGCCTCCGTGGCCGCGTCCAGCGCGGCACCGGCCTCCTCGCTCGCAGAGGCGATCGCGCTGCTCGCCTCCGACGGCACGCTGACCGTCACGTCGGGCGTCGACACGTCCTCCGTGGTGGCGCTGCAGGCGGTCAGCAGGCCGATCAGCGCGGCGGCGGTCAGTCCGGCGGCTGTGGTGCGCACGGGGCCCTCCAGGTCGGGTGACGGCAGTTCGCGGTCGCCCGCGACGGGCGAGCACTCCCCCCTCGGGCCTCCCCCACCCTGCCAGGCGCCGGGAAGGGCGCGGGCGACGGGCCGCCGTCCGCGCCGGAGCGCCCGCTCACCAGTCCGCGACCACCCCGGCGCCGGCTTCGAAGAGCGCGTCGGCGGTGTCACCGGGCACGTCGGGGCGGGAGGCGGCGACCGCGGCGTCGGAGCGGGGCAGCTGGAAGGGCAGCTTCCCGCGCGGGCGGACCCTGCCGGTGAGGACGTCCAGGAGCGCGGCGTCGGAGGTGCCGTACACGGCCAGCAGCGCGGCGCTGTGCGGCAGCAGGGGCGTCAGGACGGCGGGCCGGTCCAGGTGCACGGCGATCACGACCGGCAGCCGGCGCGCCAGCTGCGCGGTGCGGGCGACGGTGTCCGCGTCGAACTCCAGGCTGCCGGCGTGGAACTCGGCCTCGAGCACGTATGTGTCGCGCGGCTCCCAGGGCGCCTGCAGGCGCACCACGGCCAGCTCCGCGTCCTCGGGGTGCGCGAGCTGCAACCCGGCCGCCTCCACCGCCGCCGGATCGACCCCCTCGACGTGCACGCGGGTGCCCGCCGCCAGCGGCAGCGTCCCGGGAGCGCGGTGCAGCACGGTGACCAACTCCGCCTGCGCCCGCCGGCCCGCGGCCACGGCCTTCGCGGTCCCCAACCGCTCGGCGGCGGTGGACTCGTCGACGAAGGGGTCGTCGAAGAGACCGAGTTCGGGCTTCACCCGCAGCAACCGGCGCACGGCGGCGTCGAGGTGCTCGACCCCCCGGGCCCTCGCCGGCAGGGTGCGCCCGCCCACGTCGGAGGCGGTGACCAGTCCCCGGTCCGTGCAGACCACCCCGTCGAAACCGAGCTCCTCGCACAGCAGCACGCGCCGGTCGAGGCCCTCGAACACGAGGACGATGGCACGCACGAGAACCTCGCAGGGGACGGTCCCTGCGAGGGCGGTGGAGTCGGGGTGTCAGTCCGTCGGCACGGTACTGACCGCCGCCCCGGCGGACTGCTCCGCCGGGAAGGTCAGGTCGCCGTCCAGGACCCGCCGTCGCAGGTCCTCGCAGGCGGCGATGTGGGCGTCCACGGTGGCGGCGCCGCGCCGGTGCAGCCACTCCCGGACCCCCGCCGCGAGCAGCGGGTCGTACGGCAGGTCCGGCTCGTCCTGCCGGCTGCGGTCGCGGAAGCGGTAGCGGGCCACCTGCTCGCGGCGTGCGGCCAGTTCCGTGTCGAGCAGGGCGAGGAGCTCCTGGCTGCTCAGGAACCCGGCGAAGCTGATGCGGGCGAAGAACTCGGGGTCCTCGGAACGGCTGGGCGGCGTGTACGGGCCCTTGAGCCAGTCGAGGAAGACGGTGGCGCCCTCCTCGGTGACCCGGTAGGTCTTGGCGTCCTGGGCTCCCGGGCGCTCGTGCACCTCGTGCACGACCCAGCCCCGGTCCTGCATCTGCCCCAGTGATCGGTACACCTGACTCATCTGGGTGTTCGAGCGCAGGAACCGCCCGGAGGTGTCGAGGTACTTCTTGAGGTCGTACCCGGTGCTCGGGCGCTGCAAGAGCACGCCGAGCAGGATGTTCTCGAGCTTCATCGCGCACCTCCGCCACCGCTGCGTGGCACGTTGGGACCCGAAGACCATGACACTTGTGGATTACCCTGTCACCGGCGCCGCCGGGCCGACCGCGGCAGCGGCGTCGCAGCATCGCCCACCTGCAGCGGCGGAGGAGGACGCATGAGCGACGGACACGGCTGCTGCGCGCACCAGGTGCCGAGGGGGCTCTCCCGCAGCACGACGGCCACGGTGCACCCACCGACCACCCCCTCACCCCCCGCAGCGCCGAGCAGCGCGATCGAGCGCCCCTCCAGCGCGATCGAGCTGCCCGGTGGCACGTTCCTCATGGGCACCGACGACGAGCAGGGCTACCCCGAAGACGGCGAGGGCCCCGTCCGCGAGGTCACCTTGAGCCCCTTCGCGATCGACGCGCACGCCGTCAGCACCGCCCGCTACGCCGCCTTCGTCGAGGCCACCGGCTACGTCACCGAGACCGAACGCATCGGCTGGTCGTTCGTCTTCGCTGCCTTCCTGCCCGCACCCCTGCGCAAGATCAGCCCCCGCCCGGACAAGACCCCCTGGTGGGCCGCGGTCACCGGCGCCACCTGGTACGCCCCCGAAGGCCCCGGCAGCACCTGGCGAGGACGCGAGGAGCACCCGGTGGTGCACGTGTCCTGGGCCGACGCGCTGGCCTACGCCACCTGGGCCGGAGGGCACCTGCCCACCGAGGCGCAGTGGGAGTACGCCGCCCGCGGCGGGCTGGTGCAGACCCGCTTCCCCTGGGGCGATGAGCTCACCCCCGACGGGGTGCACCGCTGCAACGTGTGGCAGGGCGTCTTCCCCACCAAGAACACCGCCGAGGACGGCTACAAGGGCACCGCCCCGGTCGACGCGTACGAACCCAACGGGTACGGGCTGCACAACGTCGCCGGCAACGTCTGGGAGTGGTGCGCCGACTGGTTCTCCACCACCCACCACCTGCCGCAGGGCTCGCCCGGCACGCCCGTGCGCCGCGATCCGCGCGGGCCCGAGCGCGGCGACTCGCGCGTCATGCGCGGCGGGTCGTACCTGTGCCACGCCTCGTACTGCAACCGCTACCGCATCGCCGCGCGCACGGCGAACACCCCCGACTCCGCCGGCGGCAACACCGGCTTCCGCGTGGTGTGGGACTTGCCCGGGGCGAGCACGTGAGCGGCGGCCGGGCCGGACGTGAACGCTCCCGTTTCCCCGCCTCGGTGTACCGGCACGGGTCCGAACCGGACCCGCGCTTCAGCCTGGCGAACGAGCGCACCTTCCTGGCCTGGATCCGCACCTCCCTGGCGCTGCTGGCCGCCGGGGTGGCGCTGGAGGGCCTGGCCCTGCCGCTGCAGCCGCAGCTGCGCCTGGCCGCCGCGATCGTGCTCATCGTGCTCGGGCTGGCCGCGCCGCTGCAGGCCTGGCGCGGGTGGGCGCGCGACGAGCGCGCCATGCGCCAGGGCCGCCCGCTGCCCTCCCCCACCCTGGCGGCACCCCTGACGATCGGCACCACCGCCGCGGGGCTGCTGGTCCTGGCCGGGCTCCTGCTGCGTTGAGCGCGACGGGCGACGGCGCGGCGGACGAGCGCACGAGCGCCTCGACCGTCTTCGACACCGGTCTGCAGGTCGAACGCACCGCGCTGGCCTGGCGGCGCACCGCCCTGGCCCTGGTGGTGGTCTCCCTGGGCGCAGCGCGGCTGCTGCCGCAGCAGCTCGGCGCCGGTGCGGTGGTGCTGGGTGTCGTGGGTGCGGTGGCCGGAGCGTCGGTGCACGTGCTGGCGACCCGGCGGGCACGGCGCACCACCGCCCGGCTGCTGGCCGCCGGGGACCTGGACCACCCGGCCTCCTCGGCCCACCTGCAGGCCCTGACGGCCGGCGCCTGCCTGCTGCTGGGGCTGGGCGCAGCGGCGCTGGTGCTCGTGCACGGCCTGCACCGGCCCGCCTGAGGCCACACCGCCGCACGGCTCGCACCAGGTCACCTCCTCCGTGCTCGGCGGAACGGGGGAGCGCACGCGCGTGAGGCGGCCGGTGAACGGGGCTCACCGGAGCGCGGCGGGCCGGTCCCGGCCACCGCTGCACCGGGGAGCACGCTCAGCCCTCGCGCACCAGCCGGAGCGCGAGGACCGGGCACGACCGCTCGGCCCGGCGGGCCGCCCGCAGCAGTTCGGCCGGGACCTCGGCGCGGCGCCCGCCACCTCGGACGACGGGGAACCCCCAGTCGTCGGTGGTCAGCAGTTCCGGCAGCAGCTCCGTGCAGGCGCCGTGCCCGTCGCAGGCCGCCCAGTCGATCCGCAGCCGCGCAGCGGGGGCACGCCGCGTTCCCGTCCCGTTCACGCCGCCACCACCCCGCCCACGAGGCAGCGCCCCGCGGCGTGCGCGTCGACGTCCGCCGCGAAGGCCACCAGGGCGCTGGCGACCGTGCGGGCGGAGGCGTCCGGGTGCCGGCACGCTCCCCGGTCGGCGAGCAGACCGAGCGTCCGGTGCAGCTCGTGGACGGCTGCGGGCCCCAGCCGGCAGGACGCCAGCGCTGCCGTGAGCTCCGCCAGCCGGGGCAGGCCGAACGTGCACGGACCGCACTGGCGCACCGACTGCCCGGCGAGGTGGGCGGTGGTGCGGGCGGTTTCGACGAGCGGGCAGGCGTCGTCCGGCAGGACCTGCACGACCCCGGCGCCGAGGCGCCCGCCGACCGCGGCCACGGCCGCGCGGGTCAGGGGGACGGCCGTGTCCTGCGGCCGCACCCAGCCGCCGTGCAGACCTCCCAGGAGGATCCCCACCGTCCTCGGGCTGCCGCCGGCGCGCAGCACGCCCTCCAGCGGCGCGCCGTGCGGGACCTCCACCACGTGCGGTGGGCGGTGGGGCAGGGCGAGGGTGAGCAGCAGCGTCCCGGGGTCCTCGGCGGTCCCCTCCTCGCGGAACCGCAGCGCCCCTGCCGGGCGACGAGCGCGGCGTGGGCGAGGGTCTCGACGTTCTTCACCAGCGTCGGCCGCCCGGCCAGGCCCCGCCGCGCCAGCGGCACCCCGTCGCCGCGCGGGCGGGCGGCGGAACCGTCCAGGTGGGCGACGAGGGCGGACTCCTGCCCCGCGACGAAACCGGGCGCGGAAGCAGCCGTGCGCACCGGGACCCGGTCCAGCGGCCAGCGCGCGGCGCGGCGCTCGGCGAGCGCGGCGTCGACGGCGGCCAGGACGGGCCCGGCCGGCGCGCACACCACGACGTCCGCGGCGCCGACGGCGGTCGCGACCGCCTGCGCGCCGTCGAGCACGAGGTGCGGTTCCGTGCGCAGCAGGTGGGCGTCCTTGCGGCTGAGCGGTTCCCCCTCGACACCGTTGACGACGACGACGGCCGGGGTCCCGGTGCGCCCCGCCTCCTCGTGCACCCGGCGCAGTTCGGGCCCGAGCAGCCGCGACGCTCCCCCGCGCCCGCGCAGACCCGACCGCTCCAGCTCGGTGAGCAGGTCCCGGGTGCGGTGGTCGGTGCCGTGGAGCCGCGCGTGCGCGTGCAGGTCCGGAACGGCCGGCGGACAGGGGGCGAGGACCCTCACCGGTGGGCTCCTTCCAGGACGGCGGGACGGCGGGGCGGATCGACCGGGCGCCAGCGCGGCCGGGAACGCCCGAGGACCACGGCCAGCGCGACGGCGACCGCGCAGGCCCCCGACAGGGCCGGCCCCCACCAGGTGCGCGTGTCGCTGCCCGCCCCCAGGCCGTGGGCGAGGGTGAGCGCGAAGAAGAGCCAGCTCAGGGCGTGCACACCGCGCCACGCGCGCTGCCCGAGCCGCACGCGGGCCAGGCTGGTGCCGATCAGCGCGGCGAGCAGGAGCAGCGCCAGGGTGCCCAGCCCGGTCCAGAACGGCCGGTACCCCGAGGCGAAGGGGACGACGACGTCGACGAGCGTGACGTCGACGTAGGAGTCGGCGACGACGCTGCCGACGTGCACGGCCACGAACGCGAGAGCGGCCAGCGCCAGGCTGCGGTGCAGGGCGAGCGTCGCGAACCGCGGCGACCCCGCCGGTCGGCGCCGGCCGCGGGTGATCACCCCCAGCACGACGACCGCGGTGAACAGCGGCAGCAGCACCAGCCCGCTGGCGCGGGCGACGTGCCACAGCGGTTCGGCGTTCACGGGGCACCGCCGGCGCCGGGCCAGCGCCCGGTGAGCAGGACGTCCCCGTCGGCGCTGACGAGCCGCGCGGTGGTGCCCGCCCCGTGCAGCCACGGCAGGGCGGCGCGCCCGCGCACCAGGGCTGCGGTGCTGGCGGTGTTCGCCTCCAGGCAACTGCCGGCGGCCACCGACACCGTGCGCCACACCGGGTCCGCGGGCAGCAGGGTCCGCGGGTCGAGCACGTGGTGCACGAGGCGGGTTCCGCAGCGCCAGCGGCGCGAGAGGGTGCTGGAGGTGGCCAGGGCGCCGCCCGGCGGCAGCGTCACCAGGTCGGCCGGCTCGTCCACCCCGTCCTGGACGAGCACCGTCCACCCGGTCCCCGGGGCGGGCCCGGCGGTGGCCAGGTCCCCGCCGAGGGCGACGAGGACGCCGACCCCCAGGCGCCGGGCGACCAGCGCCGCGCACCGGTCGGCGGCGGCGGCCTTGGCGGTGGCTCCGAGGTCCAGGCGCACCCCGTGCGGGACGACGACCCGCCTCCTGCGCAGCCGCACCCCGCGCCAGTCGGGGCGGTCGCGGGTGACGACCTTCACGCGCACCGCCGGCACGCCCGAGGTCTGGAACTCGGCCAGGTCCCGGTCGTAGCCGAGGGCCGACACCGCGTCCCCGAGGGTCGGGTCGACGTCCCCGCCGGTGCGCTCGGCCGCCTGGAGCGCTGCGGCGAGCAGTTCGGCCAGGGTCCTGGAGACCTCGGTCTCCACCCCCGGTCGCAGCCGGGACAGTTCGGAGTCCGCGCGGAAGCGGTTGCAGGCCGCGTCGACGCGCTGCAGCTCGGACACCACCAGGGCGCGCGCGGCCGCCAGCGCGGCGGGGTCGGTCACGACCACCCGGGCCGTCGTGCCCCACACCTCCCACTGGGCGACGTGCTCGGTGACGGGCAACTGCTCCAGCAGCGCCATCACGAGCCGCCCGAGGTGGCGGCCGCCGCACCCGAGCCCTGGGACGTCGACGATCCCCCGGGTGCCCAGGACCCCTCCGAGGAGCTGCTGGACGTCGTGTCCGAGCTCGAACCCGTCGACGACCCGGTGGAGCTGGTGGAGCTGGTGGTGGCGCTGTCAGCGACCGCGAGGGCCGTGCCGGTCCCCGCGACCGCCAGCACGCCACCGGCGACCGTCACCGCCGTGATCGCCCGGACCCGGGAGGTGCCTCGGCGTCGCGCGCCGTCCTCGGGTGGGGTCTGCCGTCCGTCCATGCCACGAGGGTCGGCGCCGTCCCTGGTGAGCACCCGCGCACGGGCTGTGCACCGCTTGTGCGGTCACGAGACGGTTCCGGCGTTCGGCGGTGCGGGCGGTGGCGGCTGCCGGGCCGCGGCCTCGTGCGCGCGGCTGGGGACCTGGGTGGCGAGCTTGCCGCCGGAGACGTCGACGAGCGTTCCCGTGATGTACGAGGCGGCGTCGCTGGCCAGGAACACCAGCAGGTCGGCGACGTCGTCGGCGCTCTCCCAGCGCCGCAGCGACAGCGTGTCCAGCAGGCGGTCCTGGGCCGCCGGTTCCATCTCGGCGAACCCGTTCATGGCCGTGGGGACCATGCCGGGGGCGTAGGCGTTCACCGTGATGCCCCAGGGGCCGAGCTCGGAGGCCAGGACCCGGGTGAACTGCACCACCGCGGCCTTGGAGGCGGCGTAGGCGGCGCTGCCGACGCTGGGCACGATGGCGGCGAACGACGCGGCGTTGACGATGCGGCCCCGTCGTGCGCGCTTCATGACCTCGGCGACCGCCTGGCTCACCAGGAAGACGCCGCCGGCGTTGACGTCCAGGCAGCGGCGCCACTGCTCCCACGACAGGTCGGCCACCAGGCCCTCGACGTTGATCCCCGCGTTGTTCACGAGCACGTCGATCGTCCCGTGGCGCTGGACCACGGCGTCCACCGCGCGCTGCACCGAGCCGGGGTCCACCACGTCGCAGACGATGCGCTCGACGTCGGCGGCTTCCGCCTCGAAGGAGAGGTCGAGGGCGACGACCCGGCAACCCTCCCCGGCGAAGCGGGCGGCGAGGGTGCGCCCGATCCCCCGGCCTGCTCCGGTGACGACCACCACGCGGCCCGCGAGGTCGAGGTGCACGACGCCTCCTTCGACGGGCGTGCTCCACCGCACGCACCTGGACGGACGTACTGTCGGGACATGAGCCTAGCCACTCCCGCCGGTCCCGCCCCCGAGCGCAAGGTCGCCTGGATCACCGGCGGCGGGACCGGCACGGGGCGGGCGGTGGCCGAGGCCGCCGCCCGCGCGGGCTGGGCCGTGGTCGTCAGCGGCCGCCGCCCCGAGCCGCTGCGGGAGACCGCGGCCGCCATCACCCGCGCCGGCGGTGCCGCCCTCGCCCTGCCGCTGGACGTGCAGGACGCGGCGGCGGTGGCCGCGGCGCGCGCCGCGGTCGTCGAGGGGTTCGGGCGGCTGGACGGCCTCGTCCTGGCCGCCGGGCTGAACTCGCCGCGCCGGCGCTGGGACGACCAGGACGTCGCGGGCGTGCACGACGTCATCGCCACCAACCTCTCCGGGCCGATCACCGTCCTCGACGCCGCGCTGCCGGACCTGCGCCGCAGCGCCGGCGTCGTCGTGGTCGTCTCCTCCTACGCGGGCTGGACGTTCTCCCCCGGTGCCGGGGTCGCGTACTCGGCCAGCAAGACGGCGCTCGGCCCGCTGGTGCGCACCCTGAACCAGCAGGAGGCCCCGCACGGCGTGCGGGCGTGCCACCTGTGCCCGGGCGACATCGCCACCGACTTCCTCGACCAGCGCCCCGAGGTGCCCGACGAGGCGGCGCGCGCCGTGATGCTCACCCCCGAGGACGTCGCCCGCACCGTCCAGTTCGTCCTGGACAGCCCACCGCACGTGCGGTTCGACGAGGTCGTCCTCTCACCCCTCTCCCAGCGCTGAGCGCCGGCGCCGGCGCCGGGACCGCACGAGCAGGCCCACGACCAGCGATCCCAGCGCCAGCGACAGGCCGCTGACGAGCACCGAGGAACGCACGCCGACGGCCGCGCCGAGCACCCCGATCGTGAATCCGCTGCCGACCCGGAGCCCGCCGGAGGCCATCGAGTACACGCCGACGGTCCGGCCGCGCTCCGCGGGGTCGGCCCTCAACTGCACGACCGTCTGGTTCACCGACACCGACACCAGGTTGGCGACACCGCCGACGATCAGCAGCCCGACGGCCGTCGCGAGACCACCGCTGAGGGAGAACCCCGCGATCGCCAGCCCGAAGCAGAACGTCGAGACGACCGCCACGGCGACGTTCGGGCGGATCCAGCCGGTCGCCTCGAGGACGATCCCGCCGAGGACACCGCCGAGCCCGTTGGCGAAGAGCAGGATCCCGTAGGCGGTGCCGGAGGCGCCGTCCCCGAGGCCCTCGGCGAACTCGGGCATGACCGTCTGGAGCGCGGACCCGACGAAGAGGGACGTCAGCCCCGCCACCAGGATCGCGGCGGCGATCTCCTCGTCGCGCATGACCCGCCGCGCCGCACGCGCTGCGGCGAGCGGCCCGAGGCGCTGACGGGGAGCGGTGGCGCCGCGCCCGTGACCGGTGCGTCGGGTGCGCAGCAGGAACAGCGTCAGCGGCAGGTAGAGGACGGCGTTGACCCAGATCCCCGCGGTGGCCCCCACGCCCAGCAGCAGCGCGGACCCCACCACCGGGCCGAGCAGGACCCCCAACCCGCGGAACGTCGCGTTGAGGCGCACCGCGCTCGGCAGGTCCTCACGACCCACGAAGTCCTGCAGGAGCAACTGCTCGGCGGGGGTCCACAGGGCGCCCGCGGCACCGTGCAGGACGAGCAGGACGCACGCGAGCGGGATGCTCAGCGTGCCGGTGGCGAAGGCCACGCCCCAGGCGATCGAGACGCCCGCGAACAGCCCCTGCGCGGCCTGCACGACGCGCCGGCAGTCGTAGCGGTCGGCCAGCGAACCGAACCAGACCGACAGCAGCAGGAACGGCAACCAGTGGCTGATGACCTGGAAACCCGTCAGCGCGGGCGAGTGGAACTCCTGCCACAGCACCCAGTAGGTGATGACGTGTTCGACGTTGTCGGCCATCATCGAGAGCATCCCGCCGGCGAGGTAGGGCCGGCACTCGCGGTTGCGCAGCGCCGCGAAGCGGCGGGGACGCGGAGCCGCCGCGGACGGCGCGGACGGCGCGGACGGCGCGGACGGCGCAGAGGTCGTCGCCGGGACGTTCGCCGAACCCTCGCAAGCGGCGCACATGGACGCTCCCCTCTGCCGACCGGTGGTTCTGCGAGGCTACCACCGTTTCGAGACACAGTGTCTCGTATACGCTGGCCGCGTGTCCCCCGCCCCACCCGGCCGACCCCGCAGCCAGGACGCGCGGCAGTCCGTCCTGCGCGCGATCGACGACCTGCTCGTCGAGCGCGGCTACGCCGGCGTGACGATGAAGGCCATCGCCGAGCGCGCGGGCGTCAGCCGGCAGACGCTCTACCGGTGGTGGTCGACGACCGCCGAGATCCTGCTCGAGGCCTGCGTCGAGGACGCCCGCGACGAGCTGCGCAGCGCGCCGCAGCCGGACGCCCGGCAGGAGGTGCACGAGTACCTGCGCCGGCTCGAGGCCTTCCTGCTGCGCTGCGACGCCGGGGCCGCCTACCGGGCGCTGCTCGGCGAGAGCCAGCACGACGCCCGGGTGCGGGAGCTGGTCCGCGCCGCGGACGTGCTGGCCCCCAGCGCACACGACTGCCTGGCGCGGGTCGGTGCGCACCTGGGCACCGACCTGGGCACCGACGAGCACGTCGCCGAGCTCGTCGGTCCCGTCGTGTACGCGGTCCTGTCCACCGGGACCGCGCCGGAGGTGCCCGCTCTGGCCGAGCACCTGGTGCGCGCCTGGACCCCGCCCCCGCGACCGCGCCGGAGCGCCTGACGGGGCGGGGGCGGGGCGGCAGCCCGTGCGGGACCCGCGACGTGGGAAGGCCGCGGACGTAGCGGCCTGCGCTCGCTCCGTCCGCGGCCGGTCGGTTCCGCGCGGCGCGCGTCAGCGGTGGCGGGAGTCCTCGTAGGAGAGCCCGAAACCGCGCTCGAAGAGCGGATCGGCGGAGTCGTCGGGGACGTCGGAGAGCTGTGCGCTCACGGCCTCCTCGGACGAGGGCAGCTCGAACGGCAGCGTGCCGCCGGGCTCGCGCTCACCGAACAGCGTCTCCAGCAGCACCTCGTCGGACACGCCGTAGTTGGCCAGCACGGCGTCGGCGGTCTCGACCACCCCGGTGAGGACGAGCGGCCGGTCGAGCTGCGGCACGGCCACCACGGGGGTCCCGGCCGCCGCCGCCTCGAGCGCCTGGACGTCCGCCTGCTCGCTGGTCGGCTCCAGACCGGTCAGGTCCGGGCCGGACTCCGGGTCGGTGATGCGCACGACGGCGAGGTCCGCCCGCGCGGGGTCGTCGGTGACCTCCAGCCCCCGGGCGGCGGCGGCCTCGGCGGCCACGCCCGACAGGTAGACGGTCCGCACCTTTCGCTCGCTCACCGGCAGCAGGTCGTCGGTGTTGCTGAGCAGGGTCAGGGACTTCGCCTGCGCGGCGTCACCGAGCCGCTGGAAGCGCGCGTTGCCGGCGATCCGCTCGGCCTCGTCCGGGTCGACGAAGGGGTTCTCGAACAGGCCGAGCTGGAACTTCTGCAGCAGCACCCGCCCGGCGGCCTCGGCCACGCGGTCCTCGGTGAGCAGGCCCGCGTCGACGGCCGCGACGACCTCCTCGGAGGCCGACGTGCCCCCGACCTGGTCGACACCCGCGTTCAGGGTGGCCGCGAAGCGCTCGGTGACGGTGCTGTCCTCCAGGCCCCACGGCGTGCCCTGTCCCCACGGGCCGACGAACCGGTTGGGGGGACGGTTCTCCTGGCACTCCTGCGGGCAGTCGCCGGTGATGCCCCAGTCGGACAGGATCACCCCGTCGAAGCCCTTCTCACCGCGCAGGACGTCCTGCAGCAAGTACGAGTTGAACCCGGCCCCGACCTGCTCGACCGGCTGCCCGTCGCGCACCAGGTCCTGCAGGATGGAGTAGGTGGGCATGATGCCGGAGGTGCCCGCGGCGAAGGCGCCGTCGTACGGGACGAGGTGCTCCTCGAAGTTCCCGCCGGGGAAGGTGGCGTACCGGCCGTAGTAGTAGTGGCTGTCGTAGCCGTTGGCCTGGGCCCCGTACCCGGCCCAGTGCTTGGTGACCGTCGCGACGCTGTCGGTGCCCAGGCCGTCGGTCCCCGCCTGCACCCCGGTGACGTACGCCTGGACCTGCTCGCTCGCGGTCTCGGCGTCGGAGCCGAACGTGCCGTTGATGCGGCTCCACCGCGGCTCGGTGGCCAGGTCCGCCTGGGGGCCCAGCAGTTCGGCGATGCCCATGGCGCGGAACTCCTGGCGCACGACGTCGGCGAGGCGCCGGGTGAGCTCGGGGTCGTCCGCCGCCGCCATGCCGGTCGTGTCGGGGATCGCGGTGGTGCCCACCCGCGCGACCGTCTGGCCCTCGGTCACCGAGAAGCCGTTGCGCGGGTCGCTGGAGACCAGGACCGGGATGCCGAGCGGCTGCTGCTCGGCGATGAGCTGGACGAGGTTGTTCGCCTCCGCGATCTGGGCCGGTTCGGCCGACAGGCGCGTGATGAACGTGGAGACGTGGCGGTTGGCGATGTCGTTGGCCGCCGGGGCGATGTTGTACGTGGTCCCCGAGGTGCTCAGGGTCCCGTGCACGAGGAGCCCGGCGCGCTGGGCGAGGTCCATGCGCCCGAGGAGGTCCTCGGTGCGCTCGGCCGCGGACAGCCGCCAGTCCTCGTACGGCGTCAGCGCGCCGTCGCGGTCCAGGTCGCGGAACTGCAGCCCGTCGACGTCCAGGAGCGGCGCTCCGCGCGTCGACAGCACCGCCTGGGCCGGGGCTTCTGAGGTGGGCGTCGCAGCGGTCGAGGCACCGGCGCCGGTCACCAGACCGGTCGTGACCAGGCCCGCCAGGACGGCGAGGGCCCGAGGGGTCCGGCGGGGGCGCCGCGCGGGGGTCCCCTGCCGGGGGGGTGTGGTCGTGGTCGAGGGCATCGTCGTCCTCCTGGGGTCGGTGGTCTGCTTGCGGGGGGTCATCGGGTGCGGGCGGCCGCCGCCCGAGCGGCGAGCGCCCGCACGGGGATCAGGGCTCCTCGGCCGGCGCGAACGGCAGCGGCAGGAAGGCGACGCGCGTCAGGAAGTCCCTCAGCAGGACGCGCCAGACGAACCACTCGTGACCGCCGTTGACGAAGTCGGTGGTGACGTGGACCCCGGCACGGGTGAGCAGGTCCACCTCGCGCGCCGGCCCGGTGTGCACCGAACCGTAGCCCGCGTGGTGGATGACGTCCTGCCAGCCCGAACCGACGAAGACGGAGACCTTCCGCAGGGCGTCGACCTGCGCCTGGCTCAGGGTCGTGCCCGGGGGCAGCCCGGCGCTCATCATGCCGTAGTAGCCGAACTCCTCGGTGTCGTGGAGCATCAGCAGGTTCGTCAGCATGCCGCCCATGGACAACCCGGAGAAGGCGCGGCGCGCCGGGTCCGGGGAGACGTTGTAGCGCGCCTCCACCCAGGGGATGAGGGTGCCGATGAGGTCGGCTCGGTAGGCCGCGTTGGCGGTGGAGTCCGGGAAACCGGTGGCGTTGGGCATCACGACCACCAGGGGCTCGATCGAGCCCTCGTCGATCAGGTTGTCGACGATGTCCGCCAGCGCCCCCTGCGTGCTCCAGCCCAGCTCGTTCTCCCCGCCGCCGTGCGCCAGGTAGAGCGTCGGGTAGGGCCGGGCCCGTCCAGGGTCGTAACCGGCGGGCGTGTAGACGACGGCGTAGTTCTCGTCGGCCGGCGTCAGGTGCCCCGGCGACGGGTAGGTGACGTGCTCCAGGGTTTCCCCCCTCGTCGCGGGGTGCCTGCCAGGAGCGGTCGACGCTGTCGAACGCGGGGTCCGAGGGCACGTAGACCTGGCTGGTCTGCACGCGGGGCTGGTCCTGGCCCGGACCGACGGTCCACGGCGGGTTGGCCGGGTCGAACACCTGCGGCACGTCGGACTGGTCCTCGGTGCGGGAGTCGACGAAGAAGCCGTAGGTGAAGACCCCCGGGGGCAGCGGGGTCGTGTACGTCCAGACGCCGTCGCCCCGCCGGCGCATGTCGGCCACGGGCCAGTTGGGGCTCGTCGCGTTGGGGTGCTGCAGGGGGACGTCGCCGGGCTGCCACTGCTCGGGCAGCAGCCCCTGGCCCTCGACCGTGGGGGCGTCGGCGGTGCCAGCCAGCTGCGGCAGGTCCGCGGGGCGCGCGAAGAACCACTCCCCCTTGATCTGGACCCGCTCCGCCTCGGGGGCGCGGAAGCGGAAGGTCACCTCGTACCCGGTGGGTCCCTGCCCGGTGTGCTCCACCACGGGCGCGCAGCCGTCCGGCCGGCCACCGGGACGGCCGGACGGCCGGGTGCCGGCGAACGCCGCCGACACCGGGCTCACTGCGAGACCTGCTCCGACCGCGACCGACAGCGCGGCCCTGCGGGTCGGTCCTGGTCCATGGTCCTTCGGCACGGGGTCGTTCCTCTCGTCGGGTGGCGCGCTGGGCTCAGGAGGCGTCGGCGGAGGCGTGGGCGGCCGCTCCCGCGCTGCCGGTGGTGGCGACGAGCGCAGCGATCGGGGTGAGGGCGGCCACGGCGCGCGGCGTCCTGCTCATGTCGTCCTCCGGGTCGGTGCGGGGTTCCCGGCAACGCCTCGGGGCCGGGTCGACGTCGACGCCACCCGGGGGGTGCGGCTGTGCACGGCGGGCCTCTCCTCGTCGAGCGGACGCCCTCGGCGAGGGCACCTCGTGGCCGGGCGGGCGCCGTCGGCCGGCGCCGGCCCGGGGTTAGGTCAAGCCAGGTGCCCTAACCCCGTGGGGCGTCAATCGGCCTCGCGCACAGCCGCTGTCAAGCCCGGGCACGGGAACCCGTCCCGGGGGGCGCACCTATGATTCGACGGTGGGAGGCGCAGACCGTCCGGGGACGTCGTCACGGGCTCACGCCCTCGCGCCGGCGTCCCAGCTGCGCCGGGTCAACACCCGCCGCATCGTGGAGCTGCTGCGCTCCACCGGCCCGCTGACCCGGGCCGACCTCGTCCGGGCCAGCGGCCTGGCCAAGCCGACGGTCGTGGCCATCGTGACCGACCTCGTCGCCTCGGGGGTCGTCCTCGAACGCGGCACCACCCGCGACAGCGGTGCGTCGCCGCCCCGGGGTGGCCGCCCCGGCACGCTGCTGGTGTTCAACGCCGCGGTGAGCACGGCCGTCGCCGTCCGCCTGCGGCCGGGGGAACTGGTCCTCCAGCAGGTGAGCGCGGACGGGGACCCGCTGGCGGAGGCCACGGCGCCCGTCGACACCTGGGACGGCGACCGGCTGATCACGCTGATCGCCGGCGAGGTCCGGCGCCTGTGCGGCAGCGCCGGCACGCTGGCGGCGGTGAGCCTCGTGGTGGCCGGGGTGATCGACCGCGGCACGGTGACGCTGCCGGCGCGCGGCTGGGACCGGTTCCCCGTCCAGGACCGCCTGCACGAGGCCCTGGGGGTGCCGGTGGTCGTGCTGAGCCCCGCCACCGCGGCGATGGCCGGCGAAGCGAGCGCCGGTGCCGCCGAGGGCCACGACACGGCCGTGCTCGTCTTCCTCGTCACGGGCCTGTCCGTCGGGCTCCTCTCCGGCGGCCGGCTGCTGACGGGCGCGAGGGGCGGCGTCGGGGAGCTGGGGCACTGCCGCACCGGCTCGGAGCCGGAGAGGGAGTGCCGGTGCGGGCGCCGGGGGTGCCTGGAGACGGTGGCGTCCGGCTGGGCGGTCCGTCGGGACGTCGCCTCGCTGGGTGCACCGGTGGCCGAGCGCACGTCCCTGTCGCAGCTCGCCGCGTTGCGCGACCCGCGCGTGGACACCGTCCTGGAGGGTGCCGCGCGGGTCCTGGGCGCGGCGACGGCCTGGGCGGTCAACCTCCTGGACCCTTCCGTGGTCGTGCTCGCCGACACCGACCTGACGCGCGGCGCGGACGGGTTCTTCGACGTCTTCGCGGAGGCGGTGCGCCGGGACTCGCTCGGCGGTGGCGAGCTGGAGGTCGTCCGCGGGACGCCGGACGCCGTGGTGCGCGGCGCCGTCCAGGCGGCGCTGGAGCAGCTGCCCGTCGTCGTGCGTCCCCGCCGGAACCTCGGCGCCTGAGGACGGCCGCGGCGGCCGCGCCGGTTTCGCCTGCACACCGCCCCGGCAGCGGTCGGACCAGCGCTTGACAGCCTTCACAGCTGGGTCCAAGCTCGTGCCCGCCGGTTGGGACAGGGAGGTTTCCTCAACCGGATCGCCCGCTGTCGACGACGACCGCGTCACCCGGTGGCGCCCAGTTCCCGGGACCGCCTCGTCCCCCCTGACGGACCACCTGCTCCCGCACCTCGGGGTCACCCCGTCGACGGGGTGGCCCGACCACCACGCGAACCCCTGGAGGCCCCGTGCCGACACCCACCGCCCACGAGACCGCGTCGCGGCCGCGCCGGTTGAGGCGCACGCTGACGCTGCTGACGCTGCCGGCCCTGGCGGCCGGCCTGCTGACCGCGACCACCGCGGCCGCGGACCCGCCCCGCGGGCAGGGGCACGGCCGCGGCGACCGGGCGAACGAGCTCGTGGTCACCGAGCAGGGCAAGGTCCGCGGCGTGACGACGGGCGACGCCCAGCAGTTCCTCGGCCTGCCGTACGCGGCCCCCCCGGTGCGCGAACTGCGCTTCGCGCCCCCGGCCGCCCCGGCCGGGTGGGAAGGCGTCCGCGAGGCCGACCAGCAGTCGCCGGCGTGCCTGCAGTTCCAGCCCAGCGGTGTGCGCGAGGAGCAGGCGGTCAGCGAGGACTGCCTCTACCTGGACGTCTACCGACCGGCCGACGTGGCCGAGGACGAGGACCTGCCGGTGATGGTGTGGTTCCACGGCGGTGGGAACACCCAGGGCACCGGGGTGATCTACGGCGGCAGCTCGCTGGCCGAGAAGACGCGATCCATCGTCGTCACGATCAACTACCGCCTCGGCGCCCTCGGCTTCCTCGCCCACCCCGCCCTCAGCGAGGTGACGCCCGGCGGTTCCGGGAACTACGCCCTCATGGACCAGCAGGCGTCCCTGGAGTGGGTGCAGGACAACATCTCCGCCTTCGGCGGGGACGCCGACAACGTGACGATCTTCGGCCAGTCGGCCGGTGGCGGCGCCGTCTGCAACATGCTCGCCGCCCCTTCGGCGGAGGGGCTCTTCGACAAGGCGATCATCCAGAGCTCCGCCTGCTTCAGCCCGACCTCGAACACCCTCACCGCCGGCGAGGAAGGCGGCGAGGAGTACGCGACGGCCGTCGGCTGCACCGACCCCGCGACCGTCGTCGAGTGCCTGCGCAGCACCTGGCCCGGAACGCTCATCGCCCACCAGGGCGAGTACGTGGGCGGCGCCAAGACCGAGAGCGGCTTCCTGCCGGTGGCGTTCCCCGACGCCTTCGCCCAGGGCACCTGGAACAAGGTCCCGATCATGACCGGGACGACGCGGTCGGAGGACCGCCTCACCGCCCAGTCCCGGGCCGACATCACCGCCGAGGGCGTCGAGGAATTCGTGCGCACCACCTACCCCGACAAGGCCGAGCAGGTCCTCAGCCTGTACCCGCTGTCCGACTTCCAGAGCCCGTACGACCAGATCACCCAGATCACCACCGACGCGGGCCGGGCCTGCAAGACCGAGCTCACCGCCCGCGCGACGTCCGACCAGGTGCCGACCTACCGCTACGAGTTCGACGACCCGACCTCGCCCACCCTCTACGGCTTCGAACTGGCCGGTGAGGACATCTCCAACGCGCACAGCGCCGAACTGCAGTACCTGTTCGACTTCACCCTCGGCGCCGAGCCGTTGACGGCGGAGCAGGAGCGGCTGTCCGACCAGATGATGCGCTACTGGGGCTCCTTCGCCCACGACGGTGACCCGAACCACCGCGGCGCGCCGTACTGGCCGCAGTACGGGGACGAGGAGAACGTCATGAGCCTGCGCCCGGGCGGGGACAGCACCGTCATCCGGAACTTCTCCGAACAGCACAACTGCGGCCTCTGGCTCAGCTGAGAGGCTCCCCCGCCCCCGGGCGGGGTCGCACGCACGGACGCCTCCCCGGGGGGGGGGGGGCGGGGGGGGGGGCCGGCGGGCGGG
>NZ_JBJLSE010000059.1:0-23201 GCF_050871845.1 Kineococcus arenarius subsp. arenarius | reverse complement strand
CCCCCCGCCCCCCCCCCCCCCCCCGCCCCCCCCCCCCCCCCCCCCCCCCCCCCCCCCCCCCCCCCCCCCCCCCCCCCCCCCCCCCCCGCCCCGGCACCGGGCGCCACCGGGTCGAGGGGCCGCGCGGCGGCCACCTCCTCGAGCACCCGGCGCAGGTCGGCGTCGGTGCCGGCCGAGGCCGGCCGCCCGCCGTAGCGCACGTCGTCGAAGGCCCGCGCCGCGCGGGCCAGGCCGGCCGCGCACCCGGGCAGGGCGGCGGCGGCCTCCACGGCGACCTCGTGCGCGGTGCGCCCCGGGCGCCGGTCCAGCAGGGCCCGTTCCTCCAGGGAGCGCACCAGCGCCCGGAACCGCTCGGCCACCGCCACGTCCCAGCGGCCCGCCGCGGCGGCCTCGTCCGCGCGGCGCACGTGCGCGGACGAGGGCTCCGGCCCGGCCTCGAAGACCTCCTCGGCCCGCGGTGCGCCGCCGCTGCGGCGCAGCGGCCCCGCCACCAGCAGCACCACCACGACGACGGCGACCAGCAGCACCACCACGACGAGCACGGCGGTCAGGCCGGTGCCGACGCCCGGGACCTGCACCTCGCTGAGCCGCTCGACCAGCCACTCCCAGGCCCGCACCAGCCACGAACCGGACTCCCCGCGGTACTCGCGCCCGGCCAGCTCCTCGGCGAGCAGGCGGCGGGCCTCCTCGCGCCCGGGCAGCACCGGCGCGCCCGCGGTGCGCAGCGCGCTCACCCGCCCGAGGCGGCGCGGTGCAGCTCCACGTCCAGGCCCTCGCGCCGCACCCGCAGGTCCACGTACACCAGCGCGGTCACCGACGCCAGGAAGGGGTAGCCGACGACCGAGCCGACGATCGAGCCCAGCGTGCCGACGCCCTGGGAGACCACCAGGCCGGTCCACTCGGTCGTGGCGGTGCTCAGCAGGGCCGCCAGGAAGGTGCCCACCAGCGTGAACGGCGTGGCGACCGCCGTCACCAGCACACCCACCACCACCGCCGTCAGCAGCAGGATCCCCAGGGTGCGCCAGAACGAGCCGCGGGTCAGGCGCCACGAGCGGCCCAGGGACCGGCGCACGGACAGGCCCTCCAGCAGCAGCACCGGTGTGGCCATGGACCACTTCACCCACAGCCACAGCGCGATCGCCACCCAGCCCAGCACACCCGCCAGCAGCAGCACCGCGCCGGTGGCGGTGGCGGCCGCGCCGTCGGCCAGCGCCAGCACGCCCACCCCGGGCAGCACGGCCACGACCCCGGCGGCGCTGGCGAGGGTGACGAGCACGGCCAGCAGCAGCAGACCGCCCAGCCGGCGCCGGCTCACCCGCCACAGCTCGCCCAGCGAGATGGTGCGCCCCAGCACGGCGCGGCTGACGCTGAGGATGAGCATGCCGTTGAGCACCTGCACGGCCACCACCTGCAGCAGGCTGCTCACCACGACCAGCGGCACGGACGTCTGCAGGGCGTCGAGCACCTGCGCGGCGTCCCCGGTGCCCGTCTCCAGGCCGGTGGTGGCGCGCACCAGGTCCTGCGTGGCCACGACCGAGGCCACGAGCGTGACGACCGAGGTGACGACGACCACGAGCGCGGACAGGCCCACCATCACGCGCGGGTTCTGCCGGAAGGCGCGGAACGCGCCGTCCCAGATCTCGCCCAGGCCCAGGGGGCGCAGCGGCACGATGCCCGGCTGCGCGACGGGGGCGGCCGGCCCGCCGGGCGCGTCGCGCCGGCCGGCACCCGCCCAGCCGTCGCCGGCGGGAGCCCCGGACCCCGGGGCGCCGGGGGCCTGCGGTGCGGTGCCGCCCGGTCCCTCGCCCCACCCGGGGGAGGCCCACCCGCTGCCCGGCTCGTCCGGGCCCTGCCACTGGCTCATCGACCCCGTCCTCGATCGTCCTCGCCCCATCGTGCCAGAGGCCCTGCGGCGCGGCGGCGGAGCGCCGCGGGGACCCCGCCGGGCGTGGCCCGCACCCGCCCGGCGCCGCGGCGGGCAGGATGGCCCCATGAGGGGACGCGTGCTGGTGGTCGACGACGACACCGCCCTCGCCGAGATGCTGGGGATCGTGCTCCAGGGCGAGGGCCTGGAGACGCGGTTCTGCGCGGACGGCGACGCGGCGGTGGAGGCGTTCCGGGCCACCCGCCCGGACCTGGTGCTGCTGGACCTCATGCTGCCGGGCACCGACGGCATGGAGGTGTGCCGCCGCATCCGGGCCGAGTCCGGGGTGCCGATCGTCATGCTGACGGCCAAGGGCGACACGGTCGACGTGGTGCTGGGCCTGGAGGCGGGGGCCGACGACTACGTCGTCAAGCCGTTCAAGCCCAAGGAGCTGGTGGCGCGGGTGCGGGCCCGGCTGCGCTCGGCGGGCGAGCGCCCCCCGGAGACCCTGCGCATCGCGGACCTGACCATCGACGTGGCCGGGCACTCGGTGCGCCGCGAGGGGCGCCCGCTGCCGCTGACGCCGCTGGAGTTCGAGCTGCTGGTGACGCTGGCGCGCAAGCCGTGGCAGGCGTTCACCCGCGAGGTCCTGCTGGAGCAGGTGTGGGGGTACCGGCACGCCGCCGACACCCGGCTGGTCAACGTCCACGTCCAGCGGTTGCGCTCGAAGATCGAGCGCGACCCGGAGCACCCCGAGATCGTCGTGACGGTCCGCGGAGTGGGGTACCGCGCGGGACCGCTGTGAGGCCACCGGCCGCGTCCCGCCGGGCCCGGGGTGCGCGCGCGCCCGGGGTGCGGCGCGTGCGCGCGCTGCGCCGCGGTGCCCTGCGCGGCCTGCTGCGCCGCTGGCGCGGTTCGCTGCAGCTGCGCGTGGTGGCCACCACCACCGCGCTGGGTCTGCTGGTCGCCGTCGCCGTCGGCACCTACCTGCTGGACGCCGTCGCCGACGGGCTCGTGGAGGAGCGCCGGCAGGTGGCCCTGGCCGACGCGGCGCGCGCCGCGGCGACGGCCCAGGCGCAGTTCGACGCCTCCACGCCGAGCACCGCCGCCGACGTCGAGCAGCTCGCCGGCGACGTCGTCTCGGCGCTGGAGGGGCCCGGGCCGGACCGGTTGCGCGGCGTGCTGCTGCTGGGTCCGCGCGAGGGCGCGGAGGGGGCCGCCCCGGTGCGCGACCTGGCCTCGGAGGGGCTGTCCCCGGCCGACGTGCCTGCCGGGCTGCGCCGGGCCGTGACCTCCTCCGACGTCCAGCAGGTGCAGCTGGTCGACCTGTCCGGCGGCTCCGGTGCGCCCAGCCTGGTGGTCGGCTCCACCGTGACGCTGCCGCGCGCGGGGGAGCGGGAGCTGTACTTCGTGTACCCGCTGACCAGCGAGCAGCGCACCACCGCCCTGGTGCGCCGGACGTTCGCCGGCGGCGGCCTGGCCCTGGTGGTGCTGGTGGGCGCGGTGGCGTGGGTGGTGACCCGGCTGGTGGTGCAGCCGGTGCGCGAGGCCGCCGGCACCGCCGAGCGCCTCGCCGGCGGTCGCCTGGACGAGCGGATGCGGGTGCGCGGCAGCGACGACTTCGCCCGCCTGGCTGGCGCCTTCAACGAGATGGCCGCGGGCATGCAGCAGCACATCGGCCGGCTGGAGGAGCTCTCGCGCCTGCAGCAGCGGTTCGTCTCGGACGTCAGCCACGAGCTGCGCACCCCGCTGACCACGATCCGCATGGCCGGTGAGGTGCTGCACGACGCCCGCGCCGGCTTCGAGCCGGTCGCCGCGCGCTCGGCGGAGCTGCTGATGACGCAGCTGGAGCGCTTCGACACCCTGCTGGCGGACCTGCTGGAGATCAGCCGCTTCGACGCGGGAGCCGCCGCCCTGGAACCGGACCCGCAGGACGTGCGCGCCCTGGTGCACCGCGTGGTGGACTTCACCGCGGCCCTCGCCGAGCGGCGCGGCAGCACCGTCCTGGTCTCCGAGCCGGCCTCGCCGTGCACCGCGGAGGTGGACGCCCGGCGCATCGAGCGGGTGCTGCGCAACCTGCTCGGCAACGCCGTGGAGCACGGCGAGTCCCGGCCCATCGAGGTGACGGTGGTGTGCGACGAGCGGACGGTGGCGGTGGGGGTCCGCGACCACGGCGTCGGCCTGGCCCCGGCGCAGCTGCCGCGCGTCTTCGACCGCTTCTGGCGGGCGGACCCGGCGCGGGCGCGCACGACCGGCGGCAGCGGGCTGGGCCTGGCCATCGCGCTGGAGGACACCCGGCTGCACGGCGGGCGGCTGGACGTGTGGGGGAGCCCCGGGCACGGCTGCCACTTCGTGCTCACGGTGCCGCGGGTGGCGGGGCGGCCCCTGCGCTCGGTGCCGCTGCCGGTGGTGCCGGTGGGCTGGCGCGAGCCCGTCGCGGCGCTGCCCGCCGGCCGTGCCGCCGTGCCGGGGGTCGCGCCGTGAGCGGCGCCCGCCCGCCGCGGCGCGCGGTGGTGGCGCTGGCGCTGGCGGCTGCGACCGGGTGCGCGGGGCTGCCCCGCTCGGGTCCGGTGGTGGCCGGGTCCCGGGTGCAGGCCGACCCCCGCCTGGGCCTGCTGCAGGTGGTGCCGCAGGGGCCGGTGGACGGCGCCGGACCGGTGGAGGTGGTGCGCGGCTTCCTGCTGGCGGCGGCGGCCGGCTCGGCGGAGAAGGCCGTCGCGCGCGAGTTCCTGTCCGTCCCGGCGCGCCGCACCTGGCGCCCCGACGTGTCCACGACCGTGCTGGGCGAGGACCCCGCCGTCGAGCTCGCCGACGGCCCCCACCCCGACGGCACCGCCTCGGTGCGGGTGTCGGCGCCCGCGCTGGCGGACATCGACGCGGGGGGCCGCTACGCGCAGCGGCCCCCGGGCGCCCGGCTGCAGCGCACGCTGCACCTGGTGCGCGAGGAGGGGCGCTGGCGCGTGGACGTGCCGGGCGACGGGCTCCTGCTGACGGAGGTGGACGTCGCGCGGTCGTTGCGCCCGTTCCCGGTGCACTTCGCCACGACCACCGGCGTCGCGCAGCTCGTGGGCGACGTGCGCTGGTTCGCCTACGACTCCTCCACGGCCACCCGGGTGGTCACCGAGCTGCTCGCGGGGCCCTCGGCCTGGCTGGCGCCGGCCGTGCGCAGCGGTGCCCCGGCGGGCACCCGGCTGCGCACCGGCACGGTGCCCCTCTCCGGTGCCGCGGCGGTGGTGGACCTGACCGCCCCGGCGCTGCGCACCTCCCCCGAGCAGCGCGAGCTGCTGCTGGCCCAGCTGAGCGCCGGCCTGACCCGGTTGCCGGGCGTCGAGGAGGTGGCGGTGCGCGTGGAGGGGGCGGACCTGACGCGAGAGGCGGGGCCCTCGCCCCTCGGTGGCCCGCCGGGCGCACCGCCGGTGCCCGACCCCCGCCTCGTGCTGGCCGGCCCGGCGGGGCCCTCGCGCTGGGACGCCGGTGCCGTGCGGCCGGTGCAGGGCCTGAGCGCGCCGGGCGCGGACGCCGGCAGCGAGCACCCCGCGACCGCCGGGGACGGTTCCTGCTGGGCGTGGCTGGTGCGCGGTGGCGGAACCCTGGTGGTCCAGCGGCCCGCCGCGGGCGGGACGGGCCCGGCGGTGTCCCTGGGGGCCGGCTCGGTGGCCGGTGCGGCGCAGGGGTTCGCGCCGCCGTCGATCGACCGGCACGGCTGGGTCTGGGCGGTGCCGGTCGCGCCGGGTGCCGCGCCCGCCGCGCTGCCCGCCGCCGACCCGCGCGTGGCCCCCTCCGCGGTCCAGGCGCCCGGGGGTGGTCTCGGCGGGCGCGTGCTGCGGGCCCGCGCCTCGCGCGAGGGGGCGCGGCTGCTGGTCGTCGTCGAGGACGGCGAGGGGGTGGTGCGGGTGCGGGTGCACGCCGTGGTGCGCGGCCCGGACGGGCGCCCCGAGTGGCTGGGAGCCCCCTCGCCGGAGCTGGTGCCCGGTGCGGGCCGGGTGCTGGACGCCTCCTGGCTGGGGCAGGACCGGGTCGCCGTGCTCGTGCGGCCTCCCGGCGAGGACCCGGTGGTGCTGCTCGCGCAGGTCTTCGGCCCCTCCCAGCGGCTGGCGCCGGTGCCGGGCGCGGAGTCCGTCGCGGCCGGCGCGGACGACCGCGACCTCGTGGTGGGCACGACCGACGGCCGGCTGCTGGTGCGCAGCGGAGCGGGCTGGTCGCCCCTCGCCCCGGGGCGGCACCCCTCCTACCCGGGGTGAGGCCCCCTGCCCGGGGGTGCGGGCGGCGCGGCCGGGCACGTCGCCGCGGGGTGCGCCGGGGGGTCCACCGGCCGCCGGCGCACCCGGTGCGGGCACCGGCCTGTGGACGGCGGGCCGCCGGG
This sequence comes from Kineococcus arenarius subsp. arenarius, assembly GCF_050871845.1. Classification (NCBI taxonomy): domain Bacteria; kingdom Bacillati; phylum Actinomycetota; class Actinomycetes; order Kineosporiales; family Kineosporiaceae; genus Kineococcus; species Kineococcus arenarius. The sequence continues at coordinate 16,974 of NZ_JBJLSE010000059.1, read as the reverse complement.
CGCTCGGGGGAGGCAGCCTGCCGACGTGCCCCCCGACGCGATCGACGTCCCCGCCCGTCCCGGGGCGCTGCTGCGGGCGGCCGCCGACCTGCTGTGGCCCGCCGCGTGCGGCGGGTGCGGCGGGCCGGGCACGAGCTGGTGCCCCGCCTGCGCGCGCGCCCTCGCCGTCGGCCCGGTGGCGCTGGAGCTGGCCGACGGGACCCCGCTGCGCGCGGCGGCCCCGCACGCCGGTCCCGCCCGCGAGCTGCTGCTCGAGGTCAAGGAGCGCCACCGCGCCGAGCTGCGCCCTGTCGCCGCCGCCGCCATCGCCACCGCCGTGCGGGCGCTGCCCCCGCCGGGTGCCCCCGTGAGCCTGGTGCCGGTGCCCTCCCGCCGGGCCAGCCGCCGCGCCCGCGGCGGCGACCTCGTCGCCGACCTCGCCGCCCGCGCCGCCGCCCGCGAGCGCGCCGCGGGCCGGCCCGCGGCCGTGGCGCGGGTCCTGCGGGTGCGCCGCGGGGTCGCCGACCAGACCCTGCTGCGCGCCCGGGAGCGCCGGGTGAACCTCGCCGGCGCCTTCGGCGTGCGCGGCCCCGTGCCGATCGGCCCGTGCGTGGTCGTCGACGACGTGGCGACGACGACGGCCACCGCCGCCGAGGCGGTGCGGGCGCTGCGCGCCGCCGGTGCGCTCGTCGCGGGGGTGGCCTGCCTGACCGCCGCCTCGCCCGTCCCGGCCCCGCCCGCCACCGCCGGCGGGCACGCGGCGCGGCAGACGTGGGCACGGAGGGGGCGGGGGGTCTAGCGTTGGTGCATGGCAGCCGGATCCGGCGTCAGGCCGGTCTCGCCCCCGGCGGTGCTCAACGGTGCGCCCGCCCTGCGCGGCGCACCCGACGGCACACCCCGGCTGCCTGTGCTGAGCACGCTCCCCGGGGAGCCGCTGCACGGCACGAGGTGACGGTCCGAGGCGGGCCGGCCCCTCGGCCGGCGCCGCCCAGCGAGCGAGGGAGGCATCCCGTGGAAGTTGTGGTCACCGGACGGCACACCGAGGTCAAGGAGAGGTTCCGCCACCACGCCGAGGCGAAGCTGGAGAAGGTCACGCAGCTCGCCCCGCGCGCCCAGCGCGTCGACGTGGAGCTCTCGCACGAGAACAACCGCCGCCAGCTGGCCAGCTGCGAACGGGTGGAGATCACCGTGCGGGACAAGGGCCCCGTCGTGCGCGCCGAGGCGTGCGCGGACGACCCGTACGCCGCGCTCGACCTGGCCACCACCAAGCTCATGGAGCGGTTGCGGCGCTCCCGCGACAAGCGGAAGGTCCACCACGGCCGCCGCCGCCCCGAGAGCGTCCGCCAGCCGGCGGCGCCGGGCCTGAGCGACGAGGCGCTGGCCGGGGCCGCCGCCGTCCCGGCGGACCACCCGCCGGCCGACCTCGACGTCCCGACCCCCGCGGCCCTGGCCGGCTCACGCCCGCCCGGGGAGGACGTCGACCCGGTCGACGACACCGCCGACGCCTCGCCGGTCGTCATCCGGGAGAAGACTCACGAGGCCCGGCCCATGACCCTGGACCAGGCCCTGTACGAGATGGAGCTCGTCGGCCACGACTTCTACCTCTTCGTCGACGCCGCCACGGGCCGCCCCAGCGTGGTGTACCGCCGGCGCGGCTGGGACTACGGCGTCATCCACCTGGACGTGCACGAGGACGCCCCGGGGGCGGCGGGCTCGGACGGCGCGGCCCGCGCCGGTTCCGACGCCGCGCTGGCCGCCGTGGCGGCGGGGCTGCGCTGAGCCGGTCCGCGCCGGCGTGAGCCGACCCGGCGCGGGCTGACCCGGCAGGGGCGGGCCGGCGGGGTGCGACCCCGCCGGCCCGTCGCGCGTCACGAGCGGTGCGCGGGGCGCGGGCGTGCCAGGATCCCCGGACGGCGGTCCGCCCGCCGCCGTCACGAGGAGGAACGGTGCCCAGCAGCAGCCCGCAGGCGGGGACCGACGCGATCCGCGTCGTCGTCGTCGACGACCACTCCCTGTTCCGCCGCGGCCTGCAGATGGTCCTGTCCACCGAGGACGACATCGACGTCGTCGGGGAGGCGTGCGACGGCGCCGAGGCGGTCGGGCGCGTGGAGGAGCTGCTGCCCGACGTGGTCCTCATGGACGTGTGGATGCCGCGCCGCTCCGGCATCGACGCCTGCGCCGAGATCAAGGCGGTGGCCCCCTCCACCCGCATCCTCATGCTCACCTCCTCGGAGGAGGAGGACGACCTGTTCGCCGCCGTCCGCGCCGGCGCCAACGGCTACCTCCTCAAGGACGTGCCCGCCGAGGAGGTCGCCGACGCCATCCGCGCCGTCGTGACCGGCCAGTCGCTGATCACCCCGAGGATGGCCGGTCTGCTGCTGGGGGAGTTCGCGGCGATGCGCCGGCGCGACGAGGAGCGCAGCCTGGGCGTGGTGGGCACGCCGCGCCTGAGCCCGCGCGAGCTGGACGTGCTGCGTCTGCTGGCCCGGGGGATGGCCAACCGGGAGATCGCCGGCCACCTGGGCATCAGCGAGAACACGGTCAAGAACCACGTGCGCAACCTGCTGGAGAAGCTCCAGCTGCACTCGCGCATGGAGGCGGTCGTCTACGCGGTGCGGGAGAAGATCGTGGAGCTGTCCTGAGCGCGCCGGCCGGCCCGGCCGCGGTCGAGGAGATCAGCGCGGCCGAGGCGCGCCGCGCGGCGCTCGCGGCCCAGGGCTTCGCCGCCCGCCGCCCGGTGGCTCCCGGCGGCGCGCACGTGACCCGCGTGGTCCAGCGCCTGGGCGTGGTGCAGATCGACTCGGTGAACGTGCTGTGCCGCAGCCACTACCTGCCCTTCTTCAGCCGGCTGGGCCCCTACCCGGTGCAGCTGGTCGACCGCGCGGCGCAGCGCCGTCCGCGGCGGCTGGTGGAGTACTGGGCGCACGAGGCCTCGTTCGTGGCGCCCGCCACGCACCGCCTGCTGCGCTGGCGGATGGCGCGCGCCGCGCAGGACGCCTGGGGCAGCGTGCGCAGCATCGCCGTGGAGCAGCCGGGGCTGCTGGACGCGGTGCTGGAGCACGTCGCCGCGCACGGCCCGGCCACGGCCCGGCAGGTGGAGGCGGCGCTGGCGCCGGGCGGCGCGCGACCGAGCGATCACTGGGGCTGGAACTGGTCGGCGGTCAAGCGGGCCTGCGAGCACCTCTTCTTCGCCGGCCGGCTGTCCGCGGCCGGGCGCACGCAGCAGTTCGAGCGCCGCTACGACCTGGCCGGCAGGGTGCTGCCGCCCGAGGTCGCTGCGGCGCCGGACCCCGACCCGCAGGAGGCGGTGCGCGCCCTGGTGGGGATCGCCGCGCGGGCCCTGGGCGTGGCCTCGGAGCCCAGCCTGCGCGACTACTTCCGGTTGCGCCCGGAGCAGTCGCGACCGGCGGTGCGGCAACTGGTGGAGGCCGGCGAGCTGGTGCCGGTGCGGGTGCGCGGGTGGGCCTCCTCGCAGCGCCGGCCGGTCTACCGGCACGTGGACGCGCGGGCGCCGCGGGTGCGCGCCCGCGCGCTGCTGACGCCGTTCGACCCGCTGGTGTGGCACCGCCCGCGCACCGAGGAGCTGTTCGGGGTGGCGCTGCGGCTGGAGTTCTACGTGCCCCGCGAGCAGCGCGTGCACGGCTACAACGTCCTGCCCTTCCTGCTGGGGGAGCGGATCGCGGCGCGCGTGGACCTCAAGGCGGACCGCGCCGCCCCCGGCGGGGTGCTGCGCGTCCCGGCGGCGTGGGCCGAGCCGGGGGCGCCGCCGGGCACGGCGGAGGAGCTGGCCGCCGAGCTGGGGGACCTGGCGCGCTGGCTGGGGTTGGGCTCGGTGGCCGTCGCCGGGCGCGGGGACCTGGCGGAGGCGTTGTCGAGGGCCGTGCTGCGTTCGGGTCACGTGGGGGCGTCCGGCTCAACGTGAGCCGTGCAACGTCCGACACAGCTGCCGTGGACGTCTCCGAGGTGACCCCCGGCCGCCTCGACCAGGCCGGTGACCTGCTCGAGCGCGTGCTGGCCGAGTTGTCCGGCACGGACGGCGAGCAGGACGTGCTGGTGCGCGCGGCGTCGGTCGTCGCCGACCTCGTCGACGCGGACGTGGTCGCGGTGTGCGAGGGCGGTCACGTCCGCGGCGGCGTCGGGCTGGGCCGGCGGTTCCTGCCGGAGCGCGGCCTGGCGCGCGTGGTGCGCGACGGCGGCGGCACCTTCGCCGTGCCCGGGCTGGGGCGGGTGCGCGCGGTGGTCGTGGAGGTGCCGGACCTGGTCGACGTGCACATCGTGGTCGGGCGGGTGCACGACGGGCTCGTGGGCGACTCCCACCTGCGCGGTGTGCAGCTGGTGGCGCGGTTGCTGGGGCTGGTGGTCCTGGCCCGGCACGGGCGCGCGCGCGAACGGTCCCAGCGCCGCCAGGACGCCCTCGGCGCCGCCGAGCGCACCCGGCTGCAGCGGGCGCTGGCCCAGCGCGAGCAGGTGCTCACCACGTCGGTGCGCTTCCAGCGGGCCGTGGCCGGTCGCCGGCCGCTGCCGGAGCTGCTGCTGCAGATCGCCGCGAGCTCCTCGGAGCTGCTGGACTCCCGGCCGGTGTCGCTGGTGCTGGCCGACCCCCGCTCGCAGATGCGCCTGCGCGTGGTGGCGGCCGTGGGCGACCCGGCCATCGCGCCGGAGCGGGCGCTGGCCGCGGCCGCGGGGGTGGAGGGTTTCGGCGTGGTGGTGGGCGGCGCGGGCCCGGCGGCCGCGTCGGTGCACATCAACGGCCGGGGGGTGGGGGCCCTGGTCGTGGAGACCGGGGAGGAGCCGCTGGACGCGGTGGGCGCCACGGTCCTGCGCGCCTTCGCCGAGCACGCCAGCACCGCGCTGAGCCACGCCGACACGGTGCGCGTGGTCGAGGCGGCCTCCACGGACTCCCTGACCGGCCTGCCCACCCGGGCCACGCTCCTGCGCCACCTGGAGGTCGCGCTGCGCGCCTCGGCCGGCGACGGGCTGGGGACGGCCGTCCTGTTCATCGACCTGGACGGCTTCAAGGCGATCAACGACTCGCTGGGGCACGCCGCGGGCGACGAGGTCCTGGGCCGGGTGGCGCGGCGACTGCGCCGCTGCCTGCGCGGAGACGACTTCGCCGCCCGGCTGGGCGGCGACGAGTTCGCCGTGGTCGTGCGCAGCCACGAGCCGGAGCGTGCCGCGCAGCGGCTGGCGGAGCGGGTCTGCGTGGAGCTGACCGCGCCGGTGGAGGTGCACGGCCGGTCGGTCCGGGTCGGGGCGAGCATCGGCCTGGCGGTCGCCGCGGCGGGCGTGGGTGCGGGTGAGCTGCTGCGCCGCGCGGACAGCGCCATGTACCGCGCCAAGGCGCAGGGACGGGCCCCCGCCGGTGCCGGCGGCCCGGCGGCGGGCACGGTGGTGGTCTTCGCGCCGGACGTGCACGACGCCGACGTCCTGCGGCGCCAGCTGGAGTCGGACCTGCAGCGGGCGGTCGACGAGGAGGAGTTCGAGCTGGTGTACCAGCCGCTGGTGCGGCTGTCCGACGGTGCGCTGGTGGGCCTGGAGGCCCTGCTGCGCTGGCGGCACCGCACCCGCGGGGTCCTGGAGCCGGGCGCCTTCCTGGCGGGGGCGGAGCGCTCTCCGGCGGTGGACGCGCTGTGGCGCTGGGTGCTGCGCTCGGCCTGCGAGCAGGCCGTGCGGTGGCGGCGCGAGTCCCCGGACCTGTCGCTGACGGTGAACTTGTCGTCGCAGCACGCGCTGTCGCGCTCGGGGCCGCAGGACGTCCTGCGCGCCCTGACGGAGACGGGCCTGGAGCCCGGGGCCCTGGTGCTGGACGTGCCGGCGCAGGTGCTGTCGGCGGACCCGGACGTGCTCGCGGCCCGGCTGGCGCAGCTGCGCGCCACGGGTGCGCGGATCGTGCTGGACGACTTCGCGGTCGCCGACCACGTGCCGGCGGGGACCGCGGGGCCCTCGCTGGCGGCGCTGCGGTGGCTGCCGGTCGACGGGCTGAAGCTGGACCGCTCGCTGGTCGCGGAGCTGGACGGCGAGCAGGCGCCGGCGGCGGTGGCCGCGGTGCGGACCCTGTGCGAGCTGGGCGCCGCCCTCGACCTGGGCGTCGTGGCGGAGGGCGTGGAGAGCACGGGGCAGGTGCGCGCGCTGCAGGAGGCCGGTTGCGCGGTGGCCCAGGGGCTGCTGCTGGGGGTGCCGCGCGCTGCGGGGGAGGTGCCCGCGGCTCTGCGCGAGCCGGTGGCGGGCTCGGTGCCGGTGCCGGTGCAGGTGGTGCCCCCGCGGGACGTGCGGCGCCTGCTGGGGCGTTCGGGGTGACCCCGGCACCAGCGCACGGTGAGCGCGCGGCGACGCAGCGCCACCGGCTCCGTCCGTCCGTGCGCTCCGCGGTGGCCCGCCGTCGCTAGACTGCTCCCGTGCCAGCCATCGTCGAGAAGGTCCTCCGCGCCGGCGAGGGCCGCGTCGTCAAGCGTCTGCACCGCATCGCGGGGCAGGTCAACGCGCTCGAGGACGACTTCACCGCCATGTCCGACGCCGAGCTGCGCGGGGAGACCGACCGCTTCAAGGAGCGCTTGGCGGGCGGGGCGACCCTGGACGAGCTGCTGCCGGAGGCGTTCGCGGTGGTGCGCGAGGCCGCCCGCCGCACGCTGGGCCAGCGCCACTTCGACGTGCAGCTCATGGGTGGTGCCGCCCTGCACCAGGGCAACATCGCCGAGATGCGCACCGGTGAGGGCAAGACCCTCGTGGCGACGCTGCCCGCCTACCTCAACGCCCTCACCGGCAAGGGCGTGCACGTCATCACGGTCAACGACTTCCTCGCCGAGTACCAGAGCGAGCTCATGGGGCGCGTCTACCGCTTCCTGGGGATGAGCAGCTCGTGCATCCTCTCGCGCATGCGCCCGGAGGAGCGCCGGGCCGCCTACGCCGCCGACATCACCTACGGCACGAACAACGAGTTCGGCTTCGACTACCTGCGCGACAACATGGCCTGGAACAGCTCGGAGATGGTGCAGCGCGGGCACCACTTCGCGATCGTCGACGAGGTCGACTCCATCCTCATCGACGAGGCGCGCACCCCGCTGATCATCTCGGGCCCGGCCGACCAGCCGACGAAGTGGTACACCGAGTTCGCCAAGATCGTCCGCCAGCTGAAGATCGAGGTCGACTACGAGGTCGACGAGAAGAAGCGCACGATCGGCATCCTCGAGTCCGGCATCGAGAAGGTCGAGGACCTGCTCGGCATCGACAACCTCTACGAGAGCGTCAACACCCCCCTGATCGGCTACCTCAACAACGCCGTGAAGGCCAAGGAGCTGTTCAAGCGGGACAAGGACTACGTCGTCTCCCCCAAGGGCGAGGTCCTCATCGTCGACGAGCACACCGGCCGCATCCTGGCCGGGCGCCGCTACAACGAGGGCATGCACCAGGCCATCGAGGCCAAGGAGGGCGTGCCCATCCAGAACGAGAACCAGACGCTGGCCACGATCACCCTGCAGAACTTCTTCCGCATGTACGAGAAGCTCTCCGGGATGACCGGCACCGCGATGACCGAGGCCGCCGAGTTCCACCAGATCTACAAGCTGGGCGTGGTGTCGATCCCCACGAACCGGCCGGCGATCCGCGTGGACCAGCCGGACCTGGTCTACAAGAACGAGAAGGCCAAGTTCGCGGCGGTCGTGGAGGACATCGCCGAGCACCACGCCACGGGCCAGCCGGTGCTGGTCGGCACCACCAGCGTCGAGAAGAGCGAGTACCTCTCGGCCCTGCTGACCAAGTCCGGTGTCGAGCACACCGTCCTGAACGCCAAGCAGCACGAGCGCGAGGCCTCGATCGTGGCGCAGGCCGGCCGCAAGGGCGCCGTGACCGTGGCGACGAACATGGCCGGACGCGGCACCGACATCATGCTCGGCGGCAACGCGGAGTTCCTGGCCGTGGCGGCCATGAAGGACCGCGGCCTCGACCCGGACGAGTCGCCGGAGGAGTACGAGGCGGCCTGGCCGGACGTGCTGAAGCAGGCGCAGGAGTCGGTGCGCGCCGAGCACGACGAGGTCCGCGACCTCGGCGGGCTGTACGTGCTGGGCACCGAGCGGCACGAGTCGCGCCGCATCGACAACCAGCTGCGCGGCCGCTCGGGCCGCCAGGGCGACCCCGGTGAGTCCCGCTTCTACCTGTCGCTGACCGACGACCTCATGCGGCTGTTCAACGCGGCGCTGGTGGAGTCCTTCCTGACCCGCACCGGCATCCCGGAGGACGTGCCCATCGAGTCCAAGATGGTCTCGCGCGCCATCCAGAGCGCCCAGGGCCAGGTCGAGGGCCGCAACTTCGAGATCCGCAAGAACGTCCTGAAGTACGACGACGTCCTCAACCGCCAGCGCGAGGTCATCTACGCCGAGCGCCGCAAGGTGCTCGAGGGCGAGGACCTGCACGAGCAGATCCGCCACTTCATCGACGACACCGTCACCGCCTACGTGGTGCAGGGCACCGGCAGGGGCTTCGGCGAGGACTGGGACCTCGAGGCCCTCTGGGCGGCGCTGCGCACCCTGTACCCGGTCTCGGTGACCCCGCAGGAGGTCGTCGAGGCGGCCGGTGGGCGCGGCAACCTCACGGTGGAGCGGCTGCTGGAGGAGATGCGCGCCGACGCGCAGGCCTGCTACGACGCCCGCGAGGAGGAGCTCGGCGCCCCGGTGCTGCGCGACCTGGAGCGCCGCGTGGTGCTGTCGGTGCTGGACCGCAAGTGGCGCGAGCACCTGTACGAGATGGACTACCTGCAGGAGGGCATCGGTCTGCGGGCGATGGCCCAGCGCGATCCGCTCGTGGAGTACCAGCGCGAGGGCTACCAGCTGTTCGTGGCGATGACCGACGCCATCAAGGAGGAGTCGGTCGGGTACCTGTTCTCCCTGCAGGTGCAGCCGGCCCCGCAGGCGGGTGCCCCGGCGGTGGCGCCGGGCTTCGAGCAGCCCGCCAAGCGGCAGTTGCAGTACACCGCGCCCACGGCGGAGGGCGACGTCGAGGTGCACGCGGGTGACTCCTCCAGCACGGACGCCCCCACGGGCAACCGCGCCCAGCGGCGCGCGGCCGAGCGGGAGCGCGCCGCCGACTGAGCGCCCGCCGCGTCCGAGGGCCCGTCCCACCCGTGGGTTCTAGCGGTCCCCGCAACACCCTGACCGTAGGGAGTTGCGGGGACCGTGTCGTTGGAGCAGGAGCGAGCAAGGTTCTTCCAGGTCCTGGATGAGCAGGACGGCAACGTGCGAGCCGCTGCCCGCGTGCTGGGCATCAGCGTGCACACCGCGGCCGGGTGGGCCCGGCGCGCCGGCGTTCGCGGTCGCGGCAAGGCGGGAGCAGCGCCGCACCCGGGCCGTGCGCTCTATGAAGCGCTGCGCGCGGGCGGGCTCTCGCGGCGGCGCGCTGCGGCGCAGGCCGGGGTCCATGAGCGCACCGCCCGGGACTGGGAGCAGGGCATCCGCAAGAGCAACGGTGCGCGGGTGCTGCCCGATGGGCGCCGCATCGACTACACCACCGGTGTGATCACCACCGTCTCGCCCTCTGCCTCGCCCTTGGCCGGGATCGGTGGGCCCTCGCTGGCCGCGCTCGAGGCCCGGCTGCACCCGCGCTTCCTGACGCTGGCCGAGCGCGAGCAGATCGCCGATCGGCACCGGCGTGGGGAGTCGCTGCGCGCGATCGGGCGGGCGCTGGGCCGGGCGGCGTCCACGATCAAGCGGGAGATCGAGGCCCGCTCGAGCTGCGGGGACTACCGCCCGCACGCCGCCCAGCGCGCCTGGGCAGCCAGCCGGGCCAGGCCCAAGACGGCCAAGCTGGCCCAGGACGGTCGGTTGCGCGAGTACGTGGCCGCCAAGCTGGCGTTGCGCTGGTCACCGGAGCAGATCTGCCACGCTCTGATCGCCGACTTCCCCGACGACGAGAGCATGCGGGTGAGCACCGAGACGGTCTACCAGGCCCTCTACGTCCAAGCCCGCGGCGGGCTGCGCCGTGAGGTCGCCACCGCGCTGCGCACCGGGCGCACCCGCCGCAAGCCGCACCGCAGGCCCGAGGCGCGCACCCCGCGGTTCGTGGAGGAGATGGTGATGATCTCCCAGCGACCGGCTGAGGTCGCCGACCGGGCGGTGCCTGGTCACTGGGAGGGTGATCTGATCGTGGGCACCGGCTCACGCTCGGCGATCGTGACCCTGGTCGAGCGCGCCAGCCGCTACGTGCTGCTGGGGCACCTGCCCGGCGGGCACAGCGCCGAGGAGGTCCGCGACGTGCTGGTGCCCTTGATCGCCACGCTGCCGGCGCACCTGCGCGGCTCGCTGACCTGGGACCAGGGCTGCGAGATGGCCGCGCACCGGCAGTTCAGCGTCGCCACCGGCGTCCCGGTCTACTTCTGCGACCCGCACTCACCCTGGCAGCGCGGCAGCAACGAGAACACCAACGGGCTGCTGGACTGAACCCCGAAATCTGGACACCGTAAAGGAACGTCGAGCTTCCAAGGGGGAAGGCCATGTACCAAAACGCTACGCTCAGCCACGCTGATGCTGCAGCTGCAGTCGACTTGTTCGAGGAGGGGTTCACCGCCAGGTCGGCGGCCCTGGCCCTTGACCTGAGCGGCAACCCTGTCCAGATGCTGTACCAGCGGTGGCAACTGCGAGGGGCAGGTGCGCTGATGACCAGAGAACGCCGGCAGTACGACTTCGAGAGCAAGCTTGCGATTGTGCTTCGCCACCTCAAGGGCGAGTCCGGCAGGTCCTTGAGCCAGGAGTACGACCTTCCCTCACCCACCACGGTGGCCAACTGGACGGTGATCTACCGTCGTGAGGGCGAAGACGGATTACGCCCCAAACGGCGTGGCCGGCCACCGGCTGATCGCACCGACCAGCCTGCGGAAAGCGAGCTGGACGCGCTGCGCCGCGAGAACGAGCGGCTGCGCGCGGAGGTGGCCTACCTGGGAAAATTGCGGGCCTTGAGGTTACAGGAACGACGCTGAAGGTCCAGGCCGTCGACGACCTCAAGGCTAATCACCCGCTGCCCCTCCTGCTGCAGATCGCCGGACTTGCCCGCTCCACGTTCTACGACCACCGCAACCGGCTGCGGCGCCCTGACCGCCACGCGCTACTGAAGGACGCTGTCCGGGAGGTCTTCGACCAGGCCAGGGGCGCCTACGGTCACCGGCGGGTGCACGCCGTGCTGCTGCGCCAGGGCTGGCAGGTGGCCAAGAAGACGGTGCTGAAGGTGATGCACGCGCTGGGGCTGCGGTGCCTGGTGCGCCGACGGAGGCGCTACAACTCCTTCCGCGGTGAGGTGGGCACCGCCGCGGCGAATGTCTTGAACCGTCGCTTCGCCACCACGGCCAGGCACACCAAGTGGGTGACTGACGTGAGCGAGTTCGCCGTCGGTGAGGTGAAGGTCTACGTCTCTCCGATCGTTGACTTGTACGACAACCGGGTCGTCTCCGTCACGGCGGGGCCTTCTCCGAGCATCAAGATGGTCACCGACGGCTTGCGCGAGGCGGTCGCTACCCTCGCTCCCGGAGAAAAGCCCCTTGTCCACTCGGACCAGGGTTTTCACTACCGTCACGTCCTGTGGCGAGAGACGATTCGGCAAGCAGGGCTGACCCAGTCGATGTCCCGCAAGGGCACGTGTTTGGACAACGCCGTCATGGAAGGGTTCTTCAGCCATCTCAAGGAGGAGTGGTTCCGTCTGTCGCATCCCGCGACCGTCGAGGAGTTCCACGCCGGACTACACGATTACCTGCGGTGGTGGAACAGCACCCGCATCCAGGAGCGTCTGGGTTACCTCAGCCCCGACGAGTACCTCGCTCACATCCCTGCTGTCGCGTAACATCACCTTTCGAGTCCAGATTTCGGGGTCCAGTCCACTGCTGCGCCAGTACTTCCCCAAGGGCAGCGACCTGTCAGTGCACTCCCGCGCCGACCTAGAACACGTCGCTCAGCAGCTGAACGGCCGACCACGCAAGACGCTCGGCTGGGCGACCCCGGCCGAGCGTCTGCGTGATCTACTGACAGCCACATAGCCATCAGGTGTTGCGAGGACCCCCAGAATCCGCCACCCGGGGCGGGCCCTCCGGCGTGCCGGTGAGCGGGTGTCGACGCGCTCAGCCGACCTCGAGGGCGGTGACCCGCCAGCGCTCGTGCCGGCGTTCCACGCGCAGCGCCAGCGCGCGCACCCGCTCGCCCACCCGGACGACCGCGCTGACCTCCACGGCCCCGTCGCCCAGGCCGCAGGGCAGCACTCGCAGCACCTGCGGTCGTGGACCGGCTCCCGCCGCGCCGCCGCGCAGCCGCGCGGCCAGGACCGCCCGGCGCTGGACGTCGGTGTAGACGTCCGCGGCGGACCAGCGCAGCAGCTGCTGCGGGGGCCGGTGGCCGCTGAGCACCTCCAGGAGCACCACGAGGTAGCCGCGCGTCCAGCCGCCCACCTCGGGCAGGTCCACCGGTGCGGGCGAGCGCGGGTGCCGCCGCGGCAGGTCCAGCTCCAGGACGCCCTGGTCGGGGCTGAGGTGCGTCAGCACCGACGGCACGGCGCCCGGCTCACCCGCCAGGGGCGGGGCGGCGAGGGGGACGGGGTAGCGGCGGATCCGGGGGGCCGCCGGCCGGGTGGGGGCGGGGGAGTCGACGAGCAGGGCCGCGGTCGCGGGCACGGGGGCCTCCTGACGAGGTCGGTCGTGGGGGTGGGCAGAGGGGTGAGCCCGTTCAGGGCAGGCGCAGCACCTGACCGGGCAGCAGCACGTCGGGGTCCCCGCCGATGACGTCGGCGTTGGCCGCGTACAGGCGCTGCTGCTCGTGCAGGACGTCCGCGTCGGGGGCGCCGGGGGCGCTCAGCCGGCGCGCCAGGGACCACAGGCTGTCGCCGCGCTGCACGACGAGCTCGGCGCCGGCTCCGGACGGGCGGACGCCGCCGGGCAGTTCCGCGGGGGGCAGGGCCGGCGCGCTGCGCGGTGCGGGCAGGGGCGCCCACGCCGGGTCGACGGGGCCGGCGCTCCCGGGGTCGGTGGGCAGGTCCGCCCGCGCCACCGGGCCCGGCTCCTGCGGGGCGGTGGCGGCCCAGCCGACCTCGGGGCGCAGCGGTGCGGCGGAGGCGGCGGAGGCCACCGGAGCGCCCAGCGCCAGCCCGACGACCAGCGCGACGACCCGGCGCACCGGGGCGGGTGCCGCCCGGGTCCCGGCCGGCACCGCGGGCGCGCGCCGGCCGCGAGCGGCCGCGGAACGCTCACGGGCCTCGGCGGCCGCGGCCAGCAGCACGCTGCCGGTCAGGGCGAGCAGCAGCAGGCAGGCGACGGAGCCGCACAGGGCGGTGAGCAGGTCCGTGGTGCCCGCGGTGCCCGACGACGCCGCGCGGACGGCCGGCGCGCTCAGCACGCCCACGCCCGCGGCCGCGCCGACGGGCAGCACCGCCAGCGCGGCACCGACGGCCAGGACGGCACGGGTCCGCCCGGCCGCTGCCGGGTGCCGTTCCCGCACGGGGACCTCCCAGGTGGTTGAACACTGCACTTGATGGCGTTTGGCCCGAACGAGCATCGTTTGATGTCGTTTGGTGCGGCTTGTCTACCGGCGGGATCACCCTCAGGGCCAGCACAGCGCACGCACACCCCTCGTTCGGCGGGGTGCACTTGACCGGGCGTGAGCACCCGTAACGTGCAGGGGTGCGCTGGGACGACCTCTTCGAGGACCTCGACGCCCGGCTGGCCCACGCCCGGCGGCTGGAGAGGGACGCCGAGGTGGCCGACCGGCGCGACGACGACGTCGCCTCGGTGGACCTGCTCTCCCGGCTCCTGGCCACCGAGGGCGACCTCTCCCTGCAGCTGCTCGACGGCAGCTGGGTGGACGGGCGCGTCCGCGCGGCGGGCCCGGGGTGGGTGCTGCTGTCGGCCGGCTCGCCGGTCCGGCGCCAGGTGCTGGTGCCCACGGCAGCGGCCTGCGCCGTGCGGGGGCTGTCGACCGCCAGCCGGCCGCCCGGTGCCGTGGTGCTGCGCCGCTCGCTGCTCCTGGCGCTGCGCGCGCTGGCGGCGGCGGGTGAGGGGGTGCTGGTGCGCACCCGGGCGGGTGACGTGCGCGGACGCCTGGCGCGGGTGGGGGCCGACCACGTCGACGTGGTGGTCCCGGCCGGGGGCGGTCAGTCGGTGGTCACGGTGCCGTTCGCCTCGTTGCTGAACGTCACCGAATCGGGCTGAGCCAGCGGAGCGGGTGTCAGGGGCGCGGCGCGCCGTGCTCCTGCTCCGCCTGCACGCTCTCGCGCGTCTGGGCGTACATCCGCTCGATGTAGGCCTCGAGCTGCGACTCCTCCACCCTCCACTGCCCGCGGCCACCGACCTTGATGGCCGGCAGGTCCCCGCTGCGCACCAGGGCGTAGGCCTGGGCGGCGGAGATCGCCAGCGTCTCGGCGACGTCCGCCAGCGGGAGGAAACGGCTGGGCACGGTGCCTCCTGTCCGGATGCCGGGGCGATCGCCGCCGGTGACCGGCGGCGAGGCGCATCCTCGCACGCCCGTCCCCGGTCGCAGGCCCGTTCGGGTGACCTGTGGACGACGGCGGGGAGGGCTGCGCCGGTGCGGTCACCATGTCCCGACGCGGCCGGGGGGTCCGGCGCGGGGTGGAGGAGGTGCGGGTGCGGACGTCGACGGTTCCACCGACGGCTCGACGGCGCGGGGAGGCCTCCGGCGCACCGCGGCAGGCGCGGCGCCTGCAGGCGCCGTCGTGGCGCGATCCCCGGCTGCTGGTCGGGATCGCCCTGGTCCTGGGCTCCGTGGTCGTCGGTGCCCGCACCGTCCAGGCCGCGAGCGCCACCAGCGGTGTGTGGGCGGTGTCGAGCCCGGTCGGCGCCGGCACCGCGCTGAGCGGGGCCGACCTCCACGTCGTGCAGGTCTCGGTCGACGCGGCGACGGCCTCGGCGTACCTGCCGGCCACCGAGCCGCCCGTCGCCGGGTGGGTGGCGCTGCGCGGGCTGTCGGCGGGGGAGCTGCTGCCCCGCGCGGCCGTCGTCCCGGCCGACGACCTCGCCGAGCGGGCGGTCAGCCTGCCCCTGCGGGGCGCGCTCCCGGAGGGCGTGCGCACCGGGGCGCTCGCGGACGTGTGGGTCTCCTGGCCCGGGGACGCCGCCCCGGCGGGTTCCGCGGGCGCGGGGTCGCGACCGCGACCGGAGCAGCTGGCGGAGGCCGTCGAGGTGGTCGCCGTGCAGCAGCGCTCCGCGGCGCTGGCCGGGGCCGCGGGCGCCGACGTGGAGGTCCTGGTGCCGCAGGGGGTCCTGTCCTCCGTGCTGAGCGCGCTGGCCGCCGAGGCCGCCGTGGTCCTGGTCCCGCTGCCGGGCGGCTCGGGGGGCGGCTCGTGAGCCTGCCCGTGCTGGTGGCTGTCCCGGGCCCGGACGAGGCGCGCCTGGTGGCCGGCTGGGAGCCGCTGCGCCGCGAGGTGCTGGTGGTGCGCCGGTGCGCGGACCTGCCCGAGGTGCTGGCGGCGGCGGCTGCGGGACTGGCCCGCGTCGTGGTGCTGGGGGCGGACCTGCCGGGTGCCGACGCCGAGGCGGTCGAGGCCCTGCGCCGTCACGGGACCGGCCTGCTGGTGCTGCTGCCCGGCGACGGGAGCGGCCCCGCGCTGGAGCACCGGTGGCGGGCGTTCGGGGCGCGTTCCTTCGCCGCCGTCGGGGACGAGCCCGCCGTGCTGGCCCGCGCGGCCGCCGTGGTCGCCGAGGCGGCGCGTTCCGCGAGCGGGGTGGGTGAGGTCCCCGTCGTGCCCCTGGCGACGGACGCGCGGGTGCCGGAGGACGGCTGGGCCGCCGGTGGTGCCGTGGCCGGCGTCGGCCGCACCGTGGCCGTGTGGGGTCCGCACGGGTCGGCGGGCCGGTCGACCGTGGCGGTGAACCTGGCCGCCGAGCTGGCGGGGGCGGGCGCTGCGACGGTCCTGGCCGACCTCGACACCCGGGGCGCCTGCGTCGCGCAGCTGCTGGGCCTGCTGGACGAGGCGCCCGGGCTGCTCGCCGCGGTGCGCGCCGCCACGGAGGGCCGCCTGGACGCGCGGGCGCTGCACCGGTGCGCGAGCCTCGTGCTGCCCGACCTGGCCGTGCTGACCGGCTCACCGGACCCGGGGCGGTGGTCGGAGCTGCGGCCCGTGGGGCTGCGCCGCGTCCTCGAGGTGGCTGTCGGCAGTGCCGAGTGGCTGGTCCTGGACCTGCCCGGCGGGCTGGACGAGCAGGAGGGGGAGGTGGTCCGCGACGCGGCGACCGCCGCCGCGCTGGAGGCCGCGGACGTCGTGCTCGTGGTGGGCGCAGCGGACCCCGTGGGCCTGCAGCGGTGGATCCGCGCGTGGCAGGGGGTAGGTGACGTGGTGCCCGGGACCCCGGCGGTGGCGGTGCTGAACCGGGTGCGCGCCTCCGCCGTCGGAGCACCGGCCGCACGGCGCGTGGCCTCGGTCGTCCACCGCTTCACCGGCCTGGACGACCTCGTCCCGCTGCCGGAGGACCCGGCCGCCGACCAGGCGCTGCTCGCCGGTCGGACCCTGCACGAGGTGGCCCCTCGCAGCCCCCTCCGGCGAGGTCTGCACGAGCTGGCCCAGCGCCTGGAGGACTCGGTCCCCGTCCCCGGCCTGCCGGAGGCGCCGGTCGACCTCGCAGCGATTTGACCGGGTGGTGGGGTGCAGTTAACGTAGTGGACACACCGCGCGGCGGGGAGGAACGGACGGGTCACCGGCCGGTCCCTTGCTGGTGGGTGTCAGGGTGTTGGTCCCCTCTTCCATGATTTTTCTGCTGGGTGCTTCAGTGCGCCGGGTGGTGGGTCGATGGTGTGGGGGTTGCCCGCTTCGGCCGGTCGGCAGGGTCCGGTGGCTGGGGTAGAGTGGTGAAGCCGAAAAGCGCAGGGATCGGGTCGCTTCCGCAAGGAGTGGCTTGACCTGGTGCGTCCGGTTCTTGAGAACTCAACAGTGTGCCAAGTGTTGATGCCAAATCAATCAACCCCGTGGCGTTCCTTCACGTGAAGGGGCGTTGGGGATTCCTTTGGTGTTGTACCTTCCACTTCCCTC
>NZ_JBJLSE010000058.1:0-23545 GCF_050871845.1 Kineococcus arenarius subsp. arenarius | reverse complement strand
TGGTCGGCGAGGTTGAGCTGAGCGGCGTTGTGGTTGGGAGTGTATAAGAGCCGGTTCCAGAAGCGCGCCGCGAGATGCAGGGGCAGCGGGCGGCGGCTGCCGGCGCTGGCCGCCAGCGCCACCAGCAGCGCGCCGAACCCGGCCAGGGTCACCACCAGGCGCAACCGGTCCGCGCTGCGCCAGGACCGG
Organism: Kineococcus arenarius subsp. arenarius; assembly: GCF_050871845.1. Taxonomy (NCBI): domain Bacteria; kingdom Bacillati; phylum Actinomycetota; class Actinomycetes; order Kineosporiales; family Kineosporiaceae; genus Kineococcus; species Kineococcus arenarius. The sequence continues at coordinate 23,356 of NZ_JBJLSE010000058.1, read as the reverse complement.
CTGCCGTACAGCAGCCCGCCCACCGCGCTGCCGGAGGCGATGGCGGCGAACAGCACGCCGAGGTCGTCGGCCGAGCCGAAGCGCTGCTCGGCCATGCCGGCCATGGACACGTCCAGCAGCCCGAAGCCGATGCTCATCGCCGCCATCACGGTCAGCACCGCGGGGATGCCCACCGCGCGCAGCACGCCCAGCCCGGCACCGGCCCCGACGGAGGTCTCCGTGCGGGCGGCGGGCGACAGCCGCCGGCGCGGGCCCGCGCAGCGGCAGTAGGCCAGCGTGCCGCCGGCGAGCATCAGGGCGGTCACCAGCAGGGGCACCACCGGCGGCCCGACGGCCAGCAGCAACGTCAGCAGCAGCGGCCCGGCGACGAAGAGCGTCTCCACGGCCACCGCGTCCAGCGCGTAGCCGCGGCGGCGCAGCCCCTCGTCGGGCACCACGGCCCGCCAGGTGGTGCGCATCGCCGGGCTCAGGGGCGGGAACGTCAGCCCGGCGCCGAGGGCGAGCAGGACCAGGACGGCCGCGGGCACGGCGGACGCGGCGACGGCCGCGGTCAGCACGACCAGCAGGGCCGCGCTCGCGGTGGCCGTGGGCACCAGCACGCGCGGCTGCCCGTGCCGGTCCAGCCCGCGCCCCCAGAAGGGGGTGCCCAGCGCCAGCCCCACGGCGAAGACCCCGGTCACCAGACCCGCCAGGTCCCAGGCGTCGCGCTGGTCCCGCACCAGGAGCACCAGCCCCAGGGGAGCCGTCGCGATGGGGACCCGGGCCACCACGGACGCCGAGAAGGGAGCCGCCACCCGCGGATCGCGCAGCAGCGCGACGTACCCCGCCATATCACCGTTCCAGTCGCTCGGCCGGGGCCCGCGCCCCGGCGCCGGCGGCCCGCCGGCCCTCGCAGCCTGCCACAGCCGAGCCCGGCGAGCTGGACCGGTTCAGGCGGCGCTGCGGGCGGCGATCGCGGCGGGGCGTGCGGCGAGGCGTCAGGCGGTGCCGATGCGGGCGCACCCGCCGCCGGCCGCGCGCGCGGCGCTCAGCGCGGCGCCGGCCTGCCGGACGGCCTCGGCGGCGGTGGCCGCGCGCGCGGGCGCCAGGCTCGCGCCCACGCTGGCGACCACGCCGGTGCCCGGGTCGGTGGGTGCCCAGCGCTCCACGGCGTGCAGCAGCGCGTCGGCGGCCCGTTCGACCGTCACCTCCGCCACGGCCGGGCGCAGTCCCGTCAGCAGCACCGCGTGCAGGCCGGGGGCCAGCGCCAGCCAGCGGCCCGCGGCGCGCACGGCCGAGCGCATCCGGCGCTCCAGGACCGTGCCGCACGGCGCGCCGGCGTGGGCGGTGACCTCCACCAGCAGCAGCGCGGTCCCGGTGCCCAGGCGCAGGTCGTCGTCCAGCGCGAGCTCCAGGGCGTGCTCCAGCGACCGCTGCGGCGCCGGGTGCGCGAGGGCGCGGACGGGCGGGGCGGGCAGGGTGCTGGTGGCGGTCACCGCGCCTGCATCGGCCGGCAGCGCGGTCGTCTTGAGCGCCCCGGCGGCGTGCGGCCGAAACGTTCGACATCGTCGAACGCCTGTCGTTGACGCCCCCCGGTGCGGCTCCTAACGTCCCCGACCGCGGCCAGCGAGCCGCCCGTCGACTCAACGAGGAGTTCCCCCAATGGCCGAGACACGATCGGCACCCGTGGCACCGCCCGTGGTCCACCGCCAGCCGACCCTCGCCGGCGAGATGCTGGCCGAGTTCGCCGGCACCGCCATCCTCATCCTCTTCGGCGTCGGTGTCGTCGCCCAGGTCGTCGCCGGACAGAACGGCGGCGACGACTCGATCCACTGGGCCTGGGGCCTGGGGGTCACCTTCGGCGTCTACGTCGCCGGCCGCACCAGCGGCGCGCACCTGAACCCCGCCGTGACCCTCGCCCTGGCGGTCTTCAAGGGCTTCGCCTGGCGCAAGGTCCTCCCGTACAGCGTCGCCCAGTTCCTCGGCGCCTTCGTCGCCGCGCTGATCGTCCGCTGGGTGTACGCCGACGCCACCGCCACCGTGGACCCCGGCACGACCTTCGACACGCAGGGCATCTACTCCACCCTGCCGGGCGAGGGCGTCAGCATCGGCACCGCGTTCCTCGACCAGGTCGTCGGCACGGCGATCCTCGTCTTCCTCATCTTCGCGGTCACCGAACTGCGGGCCACGCCGCCGGCGGCGAACCTCGCCCCGTTCATCATCGGCCTGATCGTCGTGGCCATCGGCTTCGCCTGGGGCAGCAACGCCGGCTACGCCATCAACCCGGCCCGCGACTTCGGCCCCCGCCTGGCGTCCTTCTTCACCGGCTACTCCACGGCGATGCGTGAACCCGGCGGGCAGTTCTACTTCTGGGTCCCCATCGTCGCCCCGCTGATCGGCGCCCTGATCGGTGGCGCCCTCTACCGCGTCCTCATCGAGCGCCACCTGCCCGACCAGGAGGACGAGCAGCAGCCCGCCGGGCGCGTCCCGGCCGAGGACGACTGACCGCCGGCGGCGGCACCCCTTCCCGACACCTGCAGAGAGGCAGCACGAACATGGCCAACGACAGCGCAGCCCGGTACGTCGGAGCGGTCGACCAGGGCACCACGTCCACCCGCTTCATGGTCTTCGACCACGGCGGCAACGAGGTGGCCAAGTACCAGCTCGAGCACACCCAGATCATGACGAAGCCCGGCTGGGTGGAGCACGACCCCATCGAGATCTGGGAGCGCACCAGCTCGGTCATCCAGTCGGGCCTGCGCCAGGCGAAGCTGACCGCGAGCGACCTCGTGGCGCTCGGCATCACCAACCAGCGCGAGACGGCGGTGGTCTGGAACAAGAAGACCGGGCGCCCCTACTACAACGCGATCGTCTGGCAGGACACCCGCACCGACCGGATCGCCTCGGCGCTGGACCGCGACGAGCGCGGCCAGAAGATCCGGCAGAAGACCGGCCTGCCGCCCGCGCCGTACTTCTCCGGCGGCAAGGTGCAGTGGATCCTGGAGAACGTCGAGGGCGTGCGCGAGGCCGCCGAGAACGGCGACGCCGTCTTCGGCAACACCGACTCGTGGCTCATCTGGAACCTCACCGGTGGCCCCCGTGGTGGCGTCCACGTCACCGACGTCACCAACGCCAGCCGCACCATGCTCATGGACCTGGAGACCCTCGACTGGGACGACGAGCTGCTGGAGATCTTCGGCATCCCCCGCTCGATGCTCCCGGAGATCAAGCCGTCCTCGTGCACCGAGGGCTACGGCACCACCCTGGAGACCGGCCCGCTGGGCGGCGAAGTGAAGCTCACCGGCATCCTCGGCGACCAGCAGTCCGCCATGGTCGGCCAGGTCTGCTTCGACCCGGGCATGGCCAAGAACACCTACGGCACCGGCAACTTCATGCTGCTGAACACCGGCACCGAGCTGGTGCGCTCCAAGGCCGGCCTGCTGACGACGGTGTGCTACCAGTTCAACGACGAGAAGCCCGTGTACGCGCTGGAGGGTTCCATCGCGGTGACCGGCTCGGCCGTGCAGTGGCTGCGCGACCAGCTCGGCATCATCTCCGGCGCCGCCGAGTCCGAGTCGCTGGCCCGCCAGGTCGCGGACTCCGGCGGCTGCTACTTCGTGCCCGCCTTCTCCGGCCTGTTCGCCCCGTACTGGCGCTCGGACGCGCGCGGCGCGATCGTCGGCCTGTCGCGGTACAACACGAACGCGCACATCGCCCGCGCCACGCTGGAGTCGATCTGCTACCAGAGCCGCGACGTCACCGAGGCGATGGCCGAGGACTCCGGCGTGGCCGTGGAGGTCCTCAAGGTCGACGGCGGCATCACCGCGAACACGCTGTGCATGCAGCTGCAGGCGGACGTCCTCGGCGTCCCGGTCTCCAAGCCCGTCGTCGCCGAGACGACCGCCCTGGGCGCCGCCTACGCGGCCGGCCTGGCGGTCGGGTTCTGGAAGAACATCGACGAGCTGCGCGAGAACTGGAACGAGGGCGCCCGCTGGGAGCCGACGTGGACCGACGAGCAGCGCACGGACGGCTACAAGGGCTGGAAGAAGGCCGTGCAGCGCACGCTGGACTGGGTGGACGTCGACTGACGCCCGCGAGGACGTGACCGCGCGCGGGCGGGGACACCCCGCCCGCGCGCTCCGCGGCAGCAGGCCGCACGATGGACGAGACGCTCGATCTGGAGGACACGACGTGGACACCAAACCGCTGTCGCCGCAGGCGCGGCAGGACGCGCTGCGCGAGATGGCCGAGGGCGAGCTGGACGTGCTCGTCGTCGGCGGGGGGGTCGTCGGCACCGGTGCCGCGCTGGACGCGGTGACCCGCGGCCTGCGCACCGGGCTGGTGGAGGCCCGCGACTGGGCCAGCGGCACCTCGAGCCGGTCCAGCAAGCTCGTCCACGGCGGCCTGCGCTACCTGGAGATGCTCGACTTCGCCCTCGTGCACGAGGCGCTGCGCGAGCGCGGGCTGCTGCGCAACAAGCTGGCCCCGCACCTGGTCAAGCCCGTGCCGTTCCTGTACCCGCTGACCAAGCGGTTCGCCGAACGGCCCTACGTGGGTTCCGGGGTGGCCCTGTACGACGGCATGGCGCTGTCCAGCGGCAACAACCAGGGTTTCCCGCTGCACCGGCACCTCACCCGCAAGGGGGTGCAGAAGGAGGCCCCCGGCATCCGCCGCGACGCCATGGTGGGCGCCATCCAGTACTACGACGGGCAGGTCGACGACGCCCGGCACACCATGACGATCGCCCGCACCGCCGCCACCTACGGCGCGCTGTGCGCCAACCGCACCCGCGTGAAGGAGTTCCTGCGCGAGGGGGAGCGGGTCGTCGGCGCGGTCCTGGCGGACCTGGAGTCCGGGGCGGAGATCCGGGTGCGCGCCAAGCAGGTCATCAACGCCACCGGCGTGTGGACCGACGAGACCCAGCAGCTCGTGGGCGCCCGGGGGCAGTTCAAGGTGCGCGCCTCCAAGGGCATCCACCTGGTCGTCCCGCGCGACCGCATCCAGTCGAAGACCGGGATGATCCTGCGCACCGAGAAGAGCGTGCTGTTCATCATCCCGTGGGGCCGGCACTGGATCATCGGCACCACAGACACCGACTGGGACCTGGACAAGGCCCACCCGGCGGCCACCAGCGCCGACATCGACTACGTCCTCCAGCACGCCAACGGGGTCCTGAAGTCCCCGCTGACCCGGGCGGACGTGGAGGGCGTCTACGCCGGGCTGCGCCCGCTGCTGAGCGGGGAGTCGGAGTCCACCAGCAAGCTCTCGCGCGAGCACGTCGTCGGCCACCCGGTGCCCGGACTCGTCGTCGTCGCCGGCGGCAAGTACACGACGTACCGGGTGATGGCCAAGGACGCCGTGGACGTCGCGGTGGACGGCCTGGACGGCAAGGTGCCGCCCTCGATCACGGAGAACGTGCCGCTCGTGGGCGCCGAGGGCTACCACGCGCTGTGGAACCAGCGGCACCAGCTCGCCGCGCGCGCCGGCATCCACGTCGACCACGTCGAGCACCTGCTGAACCGCTACGGCTCGGCGATCGACGAGGTCCTCGCGCTCATCGAGCGGGACCGCTCCCTGGGCGAGGTCCTGCCGCACGCCGACGACTACCTGAAGGCGGAGGTCGTCTACGCCGCCACGCACGAGGGCGCCCGCCACCTCGACGACGTCCTCGCCCGGCGCACCCGCATCTCCATCGAGACCTACGACCGCGGCACCGAGAGCGCGGAGCTCGTCGCGCAACTGGTCGGCGACGCGCTGGGCTGGGACGAGGAGCGCCGTGCCACGGAGGTGCGCACCTACCTGGAGCGGGTCGCCGCCGAGCGCGCCTCCCAGGAGGAGCCCGACGACGCCGCCGCGGACGCGGTGCGCCTGCGCGCCCCGGAGATCGTGCCGGTCTGACGCCTCCCGGCCCCGGAGGGCCCCGCCCACCGCACCGCGGCGGGCGGGGCCCTCAGAACGTGCCGGTGAGGCGCTTGAGGAACCGCTGCGTGCGTTCCTCGCGCGGCGCCTCCAGCACGGCCGCCGGCGCGCCCTGCTCGACGACGACCCCGCCGTCCATGAACAGCACGCGGTCGGCCACCTGCCGCGCGAAGCGCATCTCGTGGGTCACCACGACCATCGTCCAGCCCTCGGCGGCCAGGTCCCTCATGACGGCGAGCACCTCGCCGACGAGCTCGGGGTCCAGCGCCGAGGTCGGCTCGTCGAACAGCATCAGCTCCGGGCGGATCGCCAGCGCCCGGGCGATGCCGACGCGCTGCTGCTGGCCGCCGGAGAGCTGGAAGGGGAACTGCTCGGCCTTGTCGGCCAGGCCGACGCGCTCCAGCAGCGCCACCGCCTCGGCGCGCACCTCCTCGCGCGGGCGGCGCTGCACGACGACGGGGCCCTCCATGACGTTCGCCAGGACGCTCAGGTGCGGGAACAGGTTGTGGCTCTGGAAGACCATGCCGCTCTGGGCGCGCAGCCGGCGCACCGCCCGCTTCGCCGCGCCGCCGCGCTCCTGCTGCGGGAACGCCACCTCGACCTCACCGATGCGCACGCTGCCCGCGTCCGGCAGCTCCAGCGCGTTGAGGGAGCGCAGCACCGTCGTCTTGCCCGAACCGGACGGGCCGATGAGCACGCTGACGGTGCCCGCCGGGGCGGTCACGTCGATGCCGCGCAGGACCTCGTGCTCCCCGAAGGCCTTGCGCAGCCCGCGCGCCTGGAGCAGCGGTGCCCCGCCCCCGGCGGCTCCCGGCGCGCCCGCCGCTCCCCGCACCGCGCTCACCTCGCCACGTACCTGTTCAGGCGCGTCTCCGCGCGGGACTGGGCGAACGAGAGCACCAGGCACACCACCCAGTAGTAGAGGGCCGCCACGCCGTACAGCGCGAAGAACTCGAACGTGGGCCCCGCGATCTGCTGGGCCTGGCGCAGCAGTTCGGTCACCTGGATCGTGGAGGCCAGCGAGGTGTCCTTCACCAGCGAGATGAGGGTGTTGGACAGCGGCGGCACGGCGACCCGCGACGCCTGCGGCAGCACGATGCGGCGCATCGTCGTGGGGTAGTCCATCCCGATCGTCAGCGCCGCCTCGGTCTGCCCGCGGGGCACGGAGAGGATCGCGGAGCGGATGACCTCCGAGGCGTAGCCGCCGACGTTGAGGGTGAAGGCGATGACCGCGGCGGGGAAGGCGGGGATCGTCACCCCCAACGAGGGCAGCCCGTAGTAGATGAGGAACAGCTGCAGCAGCAGCGGGGTGCCGCGGATGACGGAGACGTAGGCGCGCGCAAGCCCCGAGAGCAGCCGCACGCCGGACAGTCGCATCAGGGCCACCACCAGCGCCAGGACGAGGCCGAGCACGAAGCTGATCACCGTCAGCGGGATGGTGCCCCGCACGAGCCCGCTCAGCAGCGGGCCCAGCGAGTCCAGCACCAGCTGCCACGTGCTCGCGTCCACGCGCCCCCCTCCGCCGTCCCCCGCGCCGGGTCAGCCGGCGGCCGGGCCGGAGACGTCCTCGCCGAACCACTTCTGCGAGATCTCCGCCAGCGTGCCGTCCGCGCGCAGGGCCTCCAGCGCGTCGCTGACCTGCTGGGCCAGCTCGGTGTCGTCGGCCGGGAAGAGGAACGCCTGCTCGGTGGTGTCCGACGTCTCGGCGGCGATCTTGATCTCGTCGTCGCCGGTGGCCTTCAGGTACTCCAGGACGGCGAGGTTGTCGTTGATCGTGACGTCCACCCGCCCCTGCTTGAGCAGGGTGACGGCCTGGGCGAAGCCCTCGACGGCCTCCACCTGCGCGCCGGCCTCGGTGGCGGTCTGCGCCCAGTTGCTCGTCGCGGACTGGGCCGACGTCTTGCCGGCCACGTCGGCCAGCGAGGTCACCGAGGTGTCGTCGGCGCGGGTGACGACGACACCGGTGGAGACCGTGTAGGGGGTGGAGAAGGCGTACCGCTCCTGCCGCTCGGGCGTGATGGAGACCTGGTTGGCCACCGCCTCGTAGCGGCCGGCCTCCATCCCCGCGATCAGCGCGTCCCAGGTGTTCTCGGAGAACTCGACCTCGCGGCCCATCTCCTCGCCGACCGCCTTCGCCACGTCGATGTCGTAGCCGACGAGCTCGTTGGTCTGCTGGTCGTGGTAGCTGAACGGCGCGTACGTGCCCTCGGTGCCGAACGTCAGGGCTTCCTCGGCGGCGGCGGAGCCGCTGCTGCTGCCGCTGTCACCACCGCCGCACGCGGCGAGGAGCCCGGTGAGGGCCAGAGCGCTGAGGGTGCCGAGGGTCCTGCGACGCATGGGGTGTGTCCTCCTGCTGCTGCTGCGCCCGACGTGGGCGCCGCGCGCCCCCGTCGGGCACGCGTGCGGGTGCAGCAGCAACCTAGGGGTCATCCATTCCCGCCGCGCGCTGCGGGCCCGGCACCCGCCCGCCGCGGACCGGGCCCGGCCGCCTCGTGCAGCGCCGCGTAGAAGGGGCGCAGCGCGTCGGCGACCCCGTCGGCGCCCGGACCCAGGACCGCCGCGTCCAGGTCGTCCGCGGCGGTGCGTCCCGGTGCGCGCCGCACCACGCTCAGCTCCGGCGGTTCCGCGCTCAGCCGGTGGAACGCGACGGGGTCCACGGGCAGCGCCTCGGCAGCGGGGGAGGGGCCGGAGGCGGCGGCCTCCACCCGGCGCAGCAGCGCCGCCGGGGCGGCCCCGCGCAGCAGCAGGACCACGGCGGGTTCGGCGTCGGCGTGCTCGGCGAGGGCGTGCAGCAGGGCCGCGGCGTGCTCGCACGCGCCCTCGCCGTCGTGCGGGCAGCTGCAGTCGTGGGTGAGGTCGCCGGGGGAGGGCAGCAGGTCCAGGCCGACCTCGTCGAGCAGGCCGGCGAGCACCGGCGGCACGTCGCCGCCGGCCAGCGGGGCGATGAGCAGCGGGTTGTCCACCAGGACCGCCGTGAGCGCGTCCAGCTCGGCCGGGCCCCACCGGCGCACGCCCACCTCCACCAGCCACGGCCTTGGGCGTTCGCCCTGCACGCGGGCGGTGACCGCCCCGGCGCGCACGCGCAGCTCGCCCACCGCCCCCGCGACGGCGAGCTCGGCGCCGCGGCGCCAGGCGGCGGGGTCGTGGCCGCGCTCCAGGGCGGGGGGCAGGGCGGTGAGCAGGCGGCGCGACCAGCGGGTCGCGGCGGGGCGCGGTGCGCTGCGGCGCGACGCGCCGCGGTGCCCCGTGCCGGGGCGCGCGTCGCCGGGTGCGGTGCGGCGGTACCGGGCCACGCCCTCAGTCCCCGACCGCGTCGGCGCCCAGGCGCAGCAGCTCGTGCAGCGCCTCGTCGTCCAGCTCGGTGATCCAGCGCTCGCCGCTGCCGACGACCGTTCCGGCCAGCTCGCGCTTGCGGGCGATGACCTCGTCCACCTTCTCCTCCACGGTCCCGGTGCTGACGAGCGTGCGCACCTGCACCGCGCGGCGCTGCCCGATGCGGTGCGCGCGGTCGGTGGCCTGGTCCTCCACCGCGGGGTTCCACCAGCGGTCCAGGTGCACGACGTGGTTGGCGGCGGTGAGGTTCAGCCCCGTGCCGGCCGCGCGCAGCGACAGCAGCAGCACCGGGGGGCCGTCCTCGCGGGCGAAGTCCGCCACGACCGCGTCGCGGCGGGTGCGGGGCAGCCCGCCGTGCAGGAACGGCACGCGCCGGCCGGTCAGCTCGGACAGGTGCGGGGCCAGCAGGTGCCCGAACTCCGCGAAGCGGGTGAAGCACAGCACCTTCTCGCCCTCGGCCAGCGCGGTGCCCACGACGTCGTCGAGGACCTCCAGCTTGCCGGAGCGGTGCCGGCCGCGGTGCAGCACGCCGGAGCCGTCGCCGAGGTAGTGCGCCGGGTGGTTGCACACCTGCGCCAGGCGGGTCAGGGCCCCCAGGACCAGCCCGCGCCGGCCCTGGTCCTCGGCGTCGGCGAGGCGGGCGAGCAGCCGGTCCAGCACCGCCCGGTACAGGGCGGCCTGCTCGGCGGTGAGGTTCGCGCGGACCGTCATCTCGACGCGCGCCGGCAGGTCGGGGGCGACCTCGGGGTCGGTCTTGACGCGGCGCAGCACGAACGGGCGGGTCACCAGCGCCAGCCGCTGCGCGGGCGCGGTGTGGCCGAGCTTCTCCACCGGCACGGCGAAGGTGTCGCGGAAGCTCGCCGCGGTGCCCAGCAGCCCGGGGTTCACGGCGTCCAGCACGGCGCGCAGGTCCTCCAGGCGGTTCTCCACCGGGGTGCCCGTCAGCGCGACGCGGTGCCCGGCGGGCACGGCCCGCACGGCGCGCGCGGCGCGGGTGGCGGCGTTCTTGACGTGCTGCGCCTCGTCCAGCGCCAGGCGCCGCCAGCGCACGGCGGCCAGGTCCTCGGCGTCGCGCACGAGCAGCCCGTACGTGGTGACGACGAGGTCGTGCGCGGCGGCGGTGCGGGCCAGGTGCTCGCCGCGGGGGCGGCCGGGGCCGTGGTGCAGGTGCACGCGCAGCGCGGGGGTGAACCGCGCGGCCTCGGCGGCCCAGTTGCCGACCAGGCTCGTCGGGCACACCAGCAGCGTGGGCGCACCGGCACCGGCACCGGCACCGGCACCGGCACCGGCACCGGCACCCGGCCCGCCGCGTTCGTGCAGCTCCAGCGCGAGCAGCTGCAGCGTCTTGCCCAGGCCCATGTCGTCGGCGAGCACGGCCCCCAGCCCCAGCTCCGCCATCGCGGCCAGCCAGGCGACGCCGCGGCGCTGGTAGGGGCGCAGCCGCGCGGTCAGGCCCGATGGGTCGGGCAGCTCGGCGTCCGGCTGCTCGGTGTCCGGCTGCTCGGTGTCCGGCGGCCCGGCGCGACCGGCGAGCACCTCGCCCAGCGCGCCGCGGGCGTGGACGCCGGTGACGGGCGCCGGCAGGTCGCGCGCCGACCCCAGGCCGGTGAGCAGGTCCAGGACGGTGGCCCGTCCGCTGCCGCGCCGTCGCAGGAACTCCGCGCTGCGCCGCAGCGCCTCGCGGTCCACCTGCACCCACTCGCCGCGGAAGCGCACCAGGGGCTCGCGGGAGGCGGCCAGCGCGCGCAGCTCGGCCTCGGTGACGGGGGCGTCGCCCAGCGCCGCGCGCCACTCGAAGGAGACCAGGTCCGCCCGGCGCAGCCGGGGGTTCGTGACGACCCCGGGCTGCGCGGCCCCGGCGTGCAGCGCCAGGCCCACGCTGCGGCGGGTCCAGTGCCGCGGCAGCTGCAGGGCGACGCCCGCGGCGGTCAGCTTCGGGCCGCCCACCTCCACCAGGTCCAGCAGCTCGGCGGCGCCGATCTCGACGTCGGCGTCGCCGGCACCGGCGAGCAGCCGCTTCAGCGGCGGGTGCGCCGCGGCGGCCCGGGCGGTGCGGGCCATGAGCAGCAGCAGCGGGTCCTCGCCCGCACCGGGCCCCGCGCCGGCCCCGGACTCCGCGCGCACCTCCTGCAGCGTCAGCGCCAGGCTGGGCTCGTCGACGGGCCGCAGCCGCGCCTGCAGCCGCCAGCGCTGCTCGTCCCCGTCGGGCCCCGGCGGCGGTTCGAGCACGCGCAGCACCAGGTCGTAGCCGCCGTCGTCGCCGCTGCGGTGCCAGTCGCGCACCCGGTGCGCCAGGGACCGCGGCTGCACGTCGTCTGGCACCGGCGCACCAGTGGCCAGCGAGCGCACCCAGGCGGCCGGGCCGGGCCCCAGCGCGTCGGTGCGCGGGCGCACGTGCTCGGTGCGGGCGCTGACGAGCAGGTCGGTCAGCGTCGCGCACACCTCGTCGGCCAGGGCGGCGGCGCTGGGCGGCGGGGTGCGCGGCGGGCGCGCCTCGCAGCGCACCAGGGCCGGCGCGAGCTCGGCCAGGGCGGTGCGCCAGCGGCCGAAGCGCTTGTCGGGCAGCGGCACCCAGCGGGCGTGCGCCGCGCCGTCGGCCTCGTGCAGGGCCGGCACGACGGAGCCGGCGTCCACGGCGGCCCGCGCCCCGAGCGCCACGTGCGCCAGCCAGCGCAGGCCGTCGCCGGCGACCGCCCGGGCCGGGCCGGCCTCCCCGGCCGGCTGCCCGCCCAGCACCTCGGTCAGGACGTCGAGGGCGGCGTCGCCGCGCAGCTCGACCACGGGGACCGGCACCGGGCGCAGCAGCAGGTCCGCGCGCGGCCGGGCGCTCGCGGCGGCGGGGCGGCCGGCGGGGGTGCACGGCAGGTCCAGGACGAGCCGGCGGGCGACCGGCCGGGCCAGCGCGGCGGCCAGGTGCACCGCCCGCGGGGCAGCCGAGGCGAGCGCGGCCAGGTCCGCCGGGCGGGCCGCGCCGGGGAGGCGGCGGGGCGCCTCGACCCACAGCGCCAGGGTGCCCGCCCGCGTCCACAGCCCGTTCACGCGCGGGGCCGGGGAGCGGGGCGCGGGAGCGGTGGGCACGCGGGGAGGTTAGGGGGTGCCGCCGACAGATCGCCGGAACCCGTGGGGCAAACGCTTTCCATCACGGCGCCGCGGTGCCAGGATGGTTCGGTGACCGCTCCACCGCCGGATCGGCTCCTCGACGGGGACCGTCCGCTGCGCTCGGCCCTGCGCCTGCTGGGCACCCACCGCCGGCGGGTCGCCGGGGCCGTGGCGTTCATGGCGGTCAAGGAGACGCCGCTGTGGCTGATGCCGGTCATCACCGGCAGGGTCATCGACGTGCTGGTGGCCGGCGGCCCGGTGCGCCGGCTGTGGCTGTGGACGGCCGTCGCCGTGGTGGCGCTCGTGCAGAACTACCCGTGCATGGTGCAGTACACCAAGCGCTACATGGGGGCGGTCCGCACGATCGGCGCCGACCTGCGCAACGCGCTCGCCGAGCGGCTGCAGAACCTGTCCATCGGTTTCCACACGCGCGTGAGCAGCTCCGTCGTGCAGACCAAGGTCGTGCGCGACGTGGAGAACGTCGAGCTGATGTTCCAGCAGATCGCCCACCCGCTGCTGTCGGCGACGATGGTGGTGCTCGGCGCCGTCGTGATGACCGCCCTGGCCGTCCCGCAGTTCCTGCCGTTCTACGCGCTGACGATCCCGCTGGCGGTCCTGCTGCGGTACGTCCTGGCCAAGCGCTCGCGGCAGCGCAACGAGGAGCTGCGCCGCGAGGTCGAGCGGTTCTCCGCCCGGGTGGGGGAGATGGCCACCCTCGTCCCCATCACCCGCGCCCACGCGCTGGAGCGAACCGCCGCCGAGCGGGTCGCGGCCGGGGCCCGCGAGGTGCGCGAGGCGGGTTTCCGGCTGGACGTGCTCAACGGGCGCTTCAGCGCGCTGTCGTGGGTGAGCCTGCAGCTGCTGGGCGTGCTGTGCCTGGTCCTGGCCGCGTTCGCGTCCCTCACCGGCGCGCTGGAGATCACTCCCGGGCAGGTGGTGCAGCTGTCCTCGTACTTCACCCTGCTGACCGGTGCGGTGACGAACCTGCTCATGCTGCTGCCGGTCGGCGCGCGGGGGCTGGAGTCGATCCGCTCGATCGCCGAGGTCCTCACCGAACCGGACCTGGAGGAGAACGAGGGCAAGGACCCCGTCGCCACCGTGCGCGGCGCGCTGGCGCTGCGGGACGTGCGCTACCGCTACCCGGGCGCCGTCGAGGACGCGCTCGCCGGCGTGACCCTCGACGTGCGGCCGGGCGAGACGGTGGCGTTCGTGGGTTCCTCCGGCTCGGGCAAGTCGACGCTGCTGAACCTGGTGCTGGGTTTCGTGCGCCCCACGAGCGGGCAGCTGCTCGTCGACGGCACCGACGCGGCCACCCTCGACCTGCGCACCGTGCGCCGGCACGTGTCGGTCGTGCCGCAGGAGTCGGTGCTCTTCGAGGGGTCGGTGCGCGAGAACGTCACCTACGGCCTGCCCGACGTCGACGACGAGAAGGTCCGCCGGGCCCTCGCCGACGCCAACGCCGCGAGCTTCGTGGACGCCCTGCCGCACGGGTGGCACACGGTCGTGGGCGAGCGCGGTGCCCGGCTGTCCGGCGGGCAGCGCCAGCGCCTCGCCATCGCCCGCGCCCTGGTGCGCGACCCGCAGGTGCTCCTGCTGGACGAGGCCACCTCCGCGCTGGACGCGGAGTCGGAGGCAACGGTGCAGCAGGCGCTGCACCGCCTCATGCGCGGGCGCACCACGCTCGTCGTCGCGCACCGGCTGTCCACGGTCCGCGCGGCGGACCGGATCGTCGTCCTGGACCGGGGTCGCGTCGCCGAGAGCGGAACCCACGAGGAGCTGCTCGCCACCGGCGGCCGCTACGCCGAGCTCCAGCAGGCGCAGCGGCTGTGACCGCACCGACCGCACCGACCCGACGACCGACCGGACCCCTGGAGGACCAAGCCGTGGAGAACCTCGCGCAGGACACCCGCCCGCAGGCCCCCGCCCACCTCACCGTGGACGACCTGGCCCGCCCGCTGAGCGCGGGCCCCTCGCCCCGGTTCGGCTGGCTGCCGCAGCACCCCGGCGGCGACCAGGTGCAGACCGCCTACCAGGTGCGCCTGCTGGACGCGGTGACCGGGCGGCTGGTGGCCGACACCGGCCGGGTCGACTCGCCGGAGTTCCAGCAGGTGCGCTGCCCCGTCCCGGACCTGCCGCCGGGGGAGGCGTTCACCTGGACGGTGCGCACCTGGGACCGCGACGGCGCCGTCTCGCCGTACGCGCCCGAGGAGGGTTTCGACACCGCCCTGACCGACCGCGACTGGTCCGGGGCGCAGTGGGTCCGGCGGGTCCCCGCGCCGCCGGCGACGGGGTCGGGCACCACGTCCCTGGACGCCTACGACGACTACACCCTGGCCCGGCGCGAGGTGGACGTCCCGGTCTCACCCGTGGTGCGGGCCCGGGTGCACGTCGCGGCGAGCAAGCAGTACGAGCTGCACCTGGACGGCGTCGTCGTCGCCCGCGGCCACGCGTTCGGCTACCCCTCGGAGGGCTACTCCCAGACCACCGACGTCACCGCGCACGTGCGCGCCGGGACCCGCCTGGCGATCGGGGTCGTCTACCACTACTGGGTGGGGACCTGCCAGGGGAACCCCCCGGGCCCGGACGGGCACCCCTCGGGGTTCCTGCTCAAGCTCGTCGCCGACCACGCCGACGGCAGCCGCACCACCGTCGTCAGCGACGGGACCTGGCGCGTGGCGCGCGCCCCGCAGTGGTGCGCCCCCGAGGTCGACGACGTCCCCGGCAGCCCGCGCCGCTACACCGAGCGCTACCGCAACGACGACGCCGGCGACTACTGGGAGGAGTACGACGCCCGCGCCGAACCGGACGGGTGGGACCGGCCCGGCTACGACGGGCGGGGCGCGAGCTGGGAGGAACCCGTCGTCGTGGGCGAGCACCCGCTGCCGGCGCGCGCCGACGGGACGCCGGAGTTCACCCGCTTGAACGCGCAGGAGACCCGGCTGGAGCGCACCGAGCGCGAGGCGGTGTCGCTGGACCGGCTGCCGGACGGCACGCTCGTCGCGGACCTCGGGCAGGTGGTCTCGGCCGTCCCCGTGCTGCGGTTCCGCCGCGGCGTCGCCGGCCGGCGGGTGCGGGTGCTGACCGGCTACACCCTCGACCCCGACGGGCGCGTGGCCACCGACCGCACCTCCACGCAGGGCAGCCGCACGTGGTTCGACCTCGTGCAGCGCGACGGTGAGCAGGAGGTGCGGCCCTTCACGTACTGGGGTTTCCGCTACGTGCAGCTGGACGCGGACGCCGTGGCGGGCGAGGAACTGACGTGCGCCGACGTGCGCGCGGTGGTGCAGCACACCGAGGCCCCGCACCCGGCGGCCTTCTCCAGCTCCGAGGCGGTGCTGGACGAGGTGTTCGAGCTCATGCGGCACTCGGCGCTGGTGTGCGCCCAGGAGCAGTTCCTGGACACCCCGACCCGGGAGAAGGGCCAGTTCACCGCCGACGCGATCAACATCTCGGCCGCCACCACGGCCGCGTGCGGGGAACGCGCGCTGACCCGGCAGGCGATCCGCGAGATCGTCGCCTCCCAGGCGCGGTACTGGTGCGAGGGGGAGTTCCGCGGTCGAGTCAACGCCGTCTACCCCAACGGCGACGGCCCGCGCGACATCCCCGACTTCACCGAGATGGTCCCGGGGTGGGTGTGGCAGCACCACGTCGAGACCGGTGACCTCGAACTGCCCGAGCAGGTGTACCCGGCGCTGGTGGAGATCGGCGAGTACGTGCAGCGCGCCACCGACCCGGCCACCGGGCTGGTCACGGCGCTGCCCGGCGGCGGTTCGCGCGGCCGGGAGAACGCCGTGTACCGGCAGGGCATCGTGGACTGGCCGGCCGCCATGCGGTACGGCTACGACTGGGACGGCACGCTCGACGGGGTGCGCACGCCCGTGAACGCCTGGGCGGTCGACGCGCACGCGTCGCTGGCTCGGCTGGCACGGGCGCTGGGCCGGCCGGCCGACGAGGTGGCGCGGCACGAGCAGCGCGCCGCTGCGCTGGTGCGCGCGGTGAACACCCGGCTGCGCCGCCCCGACGGCGCCTACGTCGACGGCCTGGCCCCCGACGGGACGCCCTCGGCGGGCGCCGCGCAGATCTCCAGCTCGCTGCCGCTCGCGCTGGGGTTCGTGCCCGAGGCGGACGTCGCCGCCGTCGCCGACCACGTGCAGTCCCTGGGGATGAACCAGGGCCCGATGACGGCGCACCGGCTGCTGCAGGCGCTGGCCGCCGCCGGGCGCGCGGACGCGGTGCTGCGCCTGCTCACCGACCCGCACGCGGACGGCTGGGCGAACGTCCTGGCCCGCGGCGGCACCTGCTGCTGGGAGCAGTGGAACCCCGTGGCGGACAACAGCTACTCGCACGGCTGGGGCGCGCAGGCGGTCGTGGACGTCCAGGAGGTGCTGCTGGGCGTGCGGATCGCCGCCCCCGGCGCGGCCCTGGTGGAGGTGCGGCCCCCGGTGTGCGCGCTGCGGCGCGCGGCCGGCACCCGCTGGACGCAGCGCGGGCCGGTGCAGGTGCGCTGGTCGCGCGAGGAGGGCACCGGCACGCGGCTGGAGGTGGACGTGCCCGTGGGCGTCAGCGCGCGCGTCGTCCTGCCGGCCGACTCGCCGGGCGCGCGCGGCGAGGGCCGCCCGCGACTGCTCGAGGAGGGCGCCGGCCGGGTGACCCACCTCGTGGGCAGCGGGACGAGCACGTTCGGCCGGGGCGCTTGAGGCGGCTCACGCCTCCTGGCGCGGGGACCCGGGGCGGGGCAGGCGTGGCCCGCTCTCGTCGAGGGCCTGCTGCACCCCCTCGGCCGCGCGCAGCGCCAGCGCGCCGCCCGCGGCGGTGAGCACCGCGGCGGCCACCTGACCGGCGGCCCCCAGCGCCTCGACGCCGCCCACGAACGGCACCACGGCCGCCGCCGCGGCGGCCGCCAGCAGCAGGACGCGCCGCGAACGGGGGTGCGCGGTGAGCGCCGGCGGGGCCAGCGCCGGCAGCACCAGCAGCAGGGCGCACAGCACGACCGCTGCGACGAGGACCGTGCCGGGCGCGCGCAGCCCTCCGGCGGCGGCCGTGGCGGCGTAGGCCACCGCCCACGCGGTGGGCAGCCCTCTCCACGTCCTCGCCCCCGCGACGCCGGTGCTGTCCACGACCCCTCCCACCTGCGAGGAGAACCCTGCGCCCGGCCCCGCGTCAAGACCCCGACCCGGGATCCGGGCCGGGATCCCGGGTCGATCAGGGGCAGCGCGCCCCGGGGTCAGCCGCGCACCACCCGGTAGCGGCACACCAGCACGCCGGTGGGGCTCGTCGTCGCGGACACGAGCTCCAGCGGCCGCGCGCGCCCGTCGGCGGGGAAGACGCTCTTGCCGCCGCCGAGCAGGACCGGGTTCAGCGCCAGCTGGTACTCGTCGACGAGGTCCTGCTCGGCCAGCTGCGTGGCCAGGGAGGCGCTGCCCATCACCTGCAGCACGCCGCCCGCGCCGGCGCCGCCGTCCTCGCGCAGCCGGCGCACCGCACCGATCGCGTCGTCGGCGGGCAGCAGGTGCGAACCCCGCCAGGTCAGGTCGGCGGGGGTGAGGGTGCGCGAGGCGACGTGCTTGGGGATCGAGTTCATCCGGTCGGTGAACTCGTCGCCGTCCCCGCCGCGCTCGGGCCAGGCGGCGGCCATGGTCCGCCAGGTGCGGGCGCCGAACAGCAGCGCCTCCGTCTCGCCCATGAGGGCGTCGACCGCCCCGCCGAGCACCTCGGGGTCGAAGTGCGGCATCGACCAGCCGCCGTGGGCGAAACCCCCGTCGGTGTCCTCCTCGGCCCCGCCGGGTGCCTGCACGACGCCGTCCAGGCTCGTGAACTCGCTGACGACGATCCTCATCGCTGCTCCTCGGTCTCCTGCGCCACCACGTCCCGCTGTGACCGGCGCGGGTGGGGGAACTCATCGTCGATCCGGGGCGCGGGGGGTGTCGAGGGGGTGCGCCCCTCGGCGGTCTTGACGACGACGACCCCGGCGAGCACGAGGGCGCCGCCGGCGAGCTGCACCGCGCCGGGGCGCTGGTCCAGCAGGAGCGCGGCGAAGACGACCGCTGCCAGGACCTCCAGCAGCGCCAGGAACGAGGCGACCCGCGAGCCGAGGCGGCGCCCGGCCGCGACGCCGGTGGCGTAGGCGAGGGCGGCGGTCACCAGCCCCAGCGGCAGCAGCGGGACCCACCACGCCACGCTCCCCGGCGCGTACGGGACGGTCGCGGTGGCGAACCGCACCGGCAGCAGCCCGGCCAGGGCCAGGGCACCCAGGGCCGTGGCGCCGACGGCGAGCCCGCCGCCGGCCAGGGCCAGCGGCGGCAGCCCCGTGCCGGTGTCGGCGGAGATCAGGAAGTAGGCGGTGGCGCCCACCATCGCGCCGAACGCCCACGCGACGCCGGACAGCGCCAGGTCCGCCCCGGAGAACAGGTCCAGCACGAGCACGAGCCCGCCGGCGGCGAGCACGGCCCCGGCCAGGGTGGCCGGGGCCGGGCGGCTGCCGGTGCGCAGCCAGGTCCAGGCGACCACGGCGACCGGGGCGGTGTACTCGATGAGCAGGGCCGGGCCGACGTCCATCGTCGCCACCGCGGAGAAGTAGCAGAACTGCGCTCCGGCCACGGCGAGCAGCCCGTAGAGCACGACCGTGCGCCAGGAGCGCCGCAGGGCGCCCCACCGCCCGCGCAGGCTCCACGCCGCGGCGGGGGCCAGCACCAGGGCGGCCAGTGCGATCCGCACGAGGACCACGGCGCCGGGGGTCCACCCGGTGTCCAGCAGGCCGCGGGCGAGGGCGCCGGAGAGGCCGAAGGAGGCCGCCGAGACGACGGCGAAGGCGGCACCGCCGGTCCCGCTGGTGGGGGAGCGCCGGGTGTCACCGGTCACCGAGGTCATGGCAGATGACAGTAGGGACGGCCCGCGTAAGGTGTCAACGTGGTTTTCGCCCATGACACCGAGGCGGCGCTGCTGTCCGCCGTCGCGCTCGTCAACACCGCCGGGGAACCGGACGCGCTCACGAGCGTCGAGGACCTCGACACCTGGTACCAGGAGCACGGCTACACCGGCCGCCGCGACGGCGACGCCGCCGAGCTGGCCGAGGTGCGGGCGCTGCGCCCCGTGCTGCGCGAGCTGCTGGTCGCCGACCGCGACCGCGCCGCCGTCCTGGTCAACGACCTGCTCGCGGACGCGCGCGCCCTGCCGCGGCTCGTGCGCCACGGGGAGCAGGACTGGCACCTGCACGCCGTCGCCGACGACGCCCCGCTGACGCGCCGCGTCGCGGTGGAGACGGCGATGGCCGTCGTCGACGTCGTGCGCACGGGGGAGGGCTCGCGCCTGTCCGTGTGCGCCGACGACGGCTGCGACGGGCTCGTGCTGGACCTCAGCCGCAACCGGTCCCGGCGCTTCTGCAGCACCGCCTGCGCCAACCGCAACGCGGTGGCCGCCTACCGCGCGCGCCGGCGCTCGCGGTAGGCGCCGCGCCGGCGCTCAGGTGCCGTCGTGGACCGTGACGGCGTAGCCGTCGGGGTCGGCGAAGGTGAAGGTGCGCCCGAACGGCCCGTCGGCCGGGGCGCTGAGGATCGGCGTGCCCGCGGCGGCAAGGTCGTCGTGCAGCCCCTGGGCGTCGTCGGCGCGCAGCCACAGCGCGACGCCCAGGCCGGGGTGCGGGGCGGCGTCCAGGTCGACGCCGGGCAGCGGTTCGCGCACGGCGAAGGGGATCGGCGCGGTGTCGAAGACGACCGCGTGCGGCGGGCCGGCGGGTGCGCGGCGCAGGCCCAGCCGGGTCTCGTAGAAGGCGGCGGCGCGCTCCAGGTCGCGCACCTGCAGCGCCAGGAAGTCGGGTCCGGTGACGGTCACGCGGGGCTCCTTCGATGTCAGGGACTTGACACCCGGAGTCTGCGCCGGGCCCTCGATCTGTGTCAAGCTCTTGACGTGAGTCGAGACGAGGCGGTGGGACCGCTGGAGGAGTCGGTCGGCTACGCGCTCAAGCGGGCCGCCGCCGCGCTGCGCGGCGCGATGGAGTCGGCGCTGCGGCCGCTGGAGCTGACCGTGCCGCAGTACGCGTGCCTGGAGCTGCTCGGGCAGCAGCCGGGGCTGTCCAACGCCGAACTGGCGCGCGGGGCGTTCGTCACCCGCCAGGCCACGAACGGCGTGCTGCGCGGCCTGGAGGAGCGGGGGCTGGTCACCCGCCCCGGCACCGCCCCGCACGGCCGGGCGCTGCCCGCCGAGCTGACCGCGGGCGGGCGCGAACTGCTGCGCGCGGCGAGCGCCGCCGTGCGCGCGGTGGAACGGCGGATGCTGGAACCCCTCGGGGCCGGCGGGCAGCACCGGCTGCGCCAGGACCTCGCCGCCTGCACCGCCGCCCTCGGCGAGCGGCACCCCGAGGGGCCGTGACGCGCGGCGCCCCGCCGCCCGGCGCGGTGCCGGGCGACGGGGCGCGTCGCGGGGTGGGGGCCCGGTTCAGCCGCGGTGGCCGCCGCCGTGCCCGTGCCCGCGCCCGGAACCGCGGCCGGAGTCGCACCCGGAGTCCTGGTCGGCCACGAAGGACGCCACCCACGCCATCGGCGCGTTCCAGTTGATCGTGATCTCGTTGGTCGACCACGAGCCGATGTCGTCGACGTAGCAGAACTGCGCCACGCAGCCGTCGGGGAACAGCGCCGCGGTGATCGGGTCACCGCTGGTGGCGGTGGGCGAGTACGGCCCACCGGCCACCGTGCCCGCCGGCGGGTTCGGCAGCGCCGGGTCCAGCTGGTTCGCGTACATCCGCGAGTGCTGGTTCTGCGAGTACACGTCCCCGTAGCCGGTGACGTAGGAGTTGTTCAGCGCGTTGCGGCCCAGCAGGTAGTCCATGCTGCGGACCACCCCGTCGCGGTAGGCGTCCTTCCCCGTCAGGTCGAAGGCGGTGCCCAGGACCTGCAGGTTCGACAGGATCTGCGCGTTCGAGCCCCAGGCGTACTGGCCGTCCTCAGGGGCGTAGGCCTGCCCGAACGGCTGGCTCGCCTGGTCGGCGAGGAGGCGGCCGGCCGCCTCGGTCACCGAGCGCCGCACCTGCCGCAGCTCCGACTCGTTCAGCCGGCTGGGCACGGTGGCCAGGTCCAGGCGGCCCAGGGCGCCCACGTGGCCCCAGTCGAAACCGGTGGCGGGGAAGACGTCGGCGGTGTGCACGGGGGAGCGCAGCACGTCCTTGCGGAACCGCGGCTCACCGGTGGTCAGGTACAGCTCGGCGGCGGCCCAGTAGAACTCGTCGGACACGTCGTCGTCGTCGTACGGGCCGCTGCCCGGGTTCGGGTCGAGCGTCGCGTCGGGCGCCGGGGCGTACAGCTCCGGGTTCGCCCGCGCCGCGGCGTAGGCGGTGCGGGCCGCGGCGAGCAGGCGCTGCGAGAACTCCGGGTCGAACTCCGCGAACAGGCGCGCGCCCTGCGCGGCGGTCGCGGCGACGTTCAGCGTCGCGGCGGTCGAGGGCCGGTACAGCACCCGGGGCTGCGGGTCGGCAGCCGGGTCCAGCGGCAGGCCGGTCCAGTCGACGTCGGCGACCTTGTGGAACACCATCCCCTCCAGGGGACGGCCGGGCTGCACCTGCATCTTCAGGAACCACTCCAGCTCCCAGCGCGCCTCGTCCAGGACGTCCGGGACGCCGTTGCCGGACTCGGGGATCGACAGGGTGCCGTCGGCCAGCGCGCCGCGGTCCGCGGTGGGCGCGTGCAGGCTGCGCTCGTACTGCTGCAGCAGTTGCGCGACCGCGATGCCGCCGTTGACGACGTACTTGCCGTGGTCGCCGGCGTCGTACCAGCCGCCGGTGACGTCGGTGGTGTAGTCGCACGTCCACGGCTCGTCGCCCTGGGCCACGAGGATCGCCTGCGAGTCGTCGTCCAGGCTCTGGCACGGCACCGCGGTGTCGCCCTGGTTCGGGGCGACACCGACGTGGCCGGCCTCGCGGCCGTAGCCGGGGGCGAGCTCGTCGGAGATCGGGGTGCCGCTGCGGTTGGTGTAGAAGAACGTCATCGCGTCGTCGCGGAGGCGCTCGTAGGCCGCCTCGCCGATGTCGAACGGGTGGCTGGTCTCCCCGTCGGCGACCAGCACGTACTCCTCGCCGGCCTCCGCGTAGCGGGTGAAGTCGATCGTGTGGACGTTCAGGCCGGCGCTGGGGTCGACGCCGCGCGGGGTGGTCCGGCCCTTCGCGACGGTGGCACCGGCGGAGTTCTTCAGCTCCCACGGCAGCGCGCCGGTGGCCTCGGTGACCACGGTGGCGCCCTTGGGGCCGTCCGGCAGGTACGCCTCCTGGTTCACGCGCACGCGCGGGCCGGTCTCGGGCACGTACGGCGGGCGCTCGGCGCCGCCCTCGAGCGCCACGTCGTCGACGCACAACGTGTAGGCGACGGGGTTGACGACGTCCTGCTGGAAGGCGAGCTGGGCGTTCGGGTAGTCGCGCTCGGCCGTGAAGAAGTACTCGTACGTGCCGAACGCGCTCTCGAAGGCGGGTTTCACGGCGGGAAGGAACTGCTGGTAGTTGACGTCCTCCCCGCCCTGCACGACCACGCGCACCGGTCCCTCGGTGGCCGGGGTGCTGCGGGCGCGGAAGCTGAGCCGGTAGGTCTCGCCCTCCACGAGCGGGACGTCCTGCTGGATCGCCGCACCGTAGGCGTCGGTGCCGGCGGGGACGGTGGTGCAGCCGGCGCCGTCCTGCACGGAGGCGGTGGGGTAGACCGTCCAGCCGGTGGTGCCCTGGTCGAAGGTGCCGTTGGTGATCTGGTCGGCGGCCTGGGCCGCCGCGGGGGTGAGCAGGAGACCTGCGGGGACGATCAGTGCGGTGGCCGCGGTCAGCGCGCGGGCGCGGCGCTTCCGCCGGGGGTGCATCGGCACGGGGTTCCTCCTCGTTGAGAGCGCTCTCACAGCGCAGCCACAGCCTCACCCGTCGACGGGCTCCTGTCAACGCGACCCCACCCCCACCCACCGCGGGGGGGGGGGGGGGGGGGGGGGGGGGGGGGGGGGGGGGGGGGGGGGGGGGGGGGGGGGGGGGGGGGGGGGGGGGGGGGGGCGGGCGGCGCCTGCTCCTGGA
>NZ_JBJLSE010000057.1:0-24302 GCF_050871845.1 Kineococcus arenarius subsp. arenarius | reverse complement strand
GGGGTGGCGGGCGGGGCCCGGGGGGCGGGCCGCCGGGCGGGCGGGGGGGGCCGGCCGCCCCCCCCCCCCCCCCCCCCCCCCCCCCCCCCCCCCCCCCCCCCCCCCCCGCCGGTGCGCAGGCTCAGCCGGCCGGGGGCGAGCGCTCCCGCCGCGGTGCCCGGCGCTCGGGCGCCCGGCCGCGGCGCAGCGGTGCGGACCGCCGCGCGCGCGGCACCGGGCGCCCGGGCCGGGGCCCGGGAGCGTCCACGCTGCCGGTCGCGCCCTGCGCACCTCCTCCCCGCCAGTTCGCCGCCACGAGCGCCTCGAACTCGGCGCGGACCCAGTCGGGGTCGGCGCCCAGGAGTTCGCAGAACGCCTCGCGGACCGGCTCACCGGCTCTCGTCGCACCCGTCACGTCGGCCTCCGGCGAACCCTCAGGCCCCGATGGCCTGCTTCTCCTCCACCGTCTCGACGGCGATGCGGCGCGGCTTGGCGCGCTCGGCCACCGGGACGCGCAGCGTCAGCACACCGCTGCCGTAGGAGGCCTTGATCTTCTCCGTGTCGAGGTTGTCGCCGAGGATGAGCTGCCGGCTGAACACGCCGCGCGGGCGCTCGGCCGCGATCATCTCCTCGGTGCCCTCGTGGACCGGCCGCTGCGCCTTGACGGTCAGGACGTTGCGCTCCACGTCCAGCTCCACCGTCGAGGGGTCCACACCCGGCAGGTCGAACTCGACCACGAACTCGTCGCCGCTGCGCCAGGCGTCCATCGGCATGACCGCCGGGCGCGCCGTGGTCCCCAGCACCTGCTGGGTCAGCCGGTCGAGCTCGCGGAACGGGTCAGTGCGCATCAACACGACAACCACCTCCAGTGCTCCACACCAGATGCGACTGTGTCCCACGCGGACCGGGCCCCGCCCGGTTCCCGCACCTCCAGTGGTAGCACTCCCCACCCGCGAGTGCAAGAGGTAAACCGCTGCGGGGCAGCGGATCAGCCCAGCTCGGCCAGCGCCTTGCGGATCCGCTCGTCGCTGACCGGGTGCGCGGTGGGGACGGGCTGGGAGAACTTCTGCAGCCGCAGCTCCTCCAGCGCCCAGCGGATGCGCACGAGCTCCGGCCCGGCGGCCTCCCCGGCCCGGCGCAGGTGCGCCTCGTACTCCTGGCGCACCCGGGAGAACTCCGCCATCCGGACCCGGTCGCGCTGCGGGTTGTCGCCGAGCGTCTGCAGCCGCCGCAGGATCCCCTGCAGGTAGCGCAGCAGGTCCGGCAGCCGGCCGGCTCCCGCCTCGGTGACGAAGCCGGGGTGCACCAGGCCGGTGAACTGCTCGCGCACGTCGGCCAGCGAGGGCACCAGCGCCAGGCTGGTGGCCCGCGAGACCTCCCGCTCGACCTGCGCGGCCGAGCGCAGCACCCGCAGCGTGCGGTCGACGACCTCGGTGGTGGTGGACAGCAGCCCGCGGCCCACCTCCGCGGCCAGCCGCGCGAACGCCGCCGCCTCGCGCACGGGGCCCCCGGCGGCGTCCAGGCGCTGCTCCACCGCCGCGCGCAGGCAGTCGTCCAGGACCGCCGCGGCGCTGCCGTGCGGGGCGCGGGCCAGCAGCAGCTTCGCGTCGTTGGGCAGGCCGGACTGCACCTCGCGCAGCGGCGAGGGCAGCACGAGCAGCAGCAGTCGCACCGTGCCGGCGCGGTGGGCGCGCTGCGCCTCGGCGGCGGTGGCGAAGGTGCGCAGCCCCACGGAGGCGCCCTCGTCGACCAGCGCGGGGAAGGAGACGACCTCGCTGCCGCGGCGGACCGTGGTGTGGGTCTCGGGCACGCGCGCGGGCAGGTCGGCGGGGCCGGGTTCGGCCGGCCAGGCCGTGACCCCGGTGCGGTGCAGCTCGTCGGCGGCCTCGGCGATGGTCTCGCGCACCTGGACGGAGACCGCCTCGCGCAGCCGCGGGAAGTCCTTGCCCTCGGCCAGCACCGACCCGTCGGCAGCGGTGATCCGGAACGTCGGCCGCAGGTGCCCGGGCACCTTGGACCAGTCGACGTCCTCGGCGTAGATCTCCGTGCCGTCGCCCAGCCGGGGCAGCTCGGACTCGAACGCCTCCCAGAAGTCCTGGCGGCGGGGGCTGACCCGCTCCAGGAAGCGGGCCGCCTTGTCCGGGGCCGGCGCGAGGTTCTTGCGCAGCTGCTTGGGCAGCGAGCGCAGCACGGCGGTGATCAGATCGTGCCGGAACCCCGGGACCTGCCACAGCAGGTCGCGGTCGTCGAAGCGGTTGACGACCTCCAGCGGCACGTCCACCGTCACACCGTCGCGCGGGGAACCGGGCTCGAACACGTACGTCAGGTCCAGTTCCAGCTCGCCCTGGCGCCAGGTGCGCGGGAACTCCTCCTCGCTCACGCCGGCGTCGCCGGCGACCAGCATCGCCGGGTCGAAGGTCAGCAGGTCCGGGTCGGTGCGCCGGGCCTGCTTCCACCAGGCGTCGAAGTGCCGGCCGGAGACGACGTCGGCGGGCACGCGGGCGTCGTAGAAGGCGAACAGCACCTCGTCGTCGACGACGATGTCGCGCCGGCGCGCCCGGTGCTCCAGCTCCTCGGCCTCCTCCAGCAGTTCGCGGTTGCGGGCGAAGAACTCGTGGCGGGTCTCGAAGTCACCCTCCACCAGCGCGTGCCGGATGAACAGCTCCCGGGACAGCTCGGGGTCGATGCCGCCGTAGGCGACGGTGCGGCCGGCGACGATCGGCACCCCGTAGAGGGTGACCCGCTCGGTGGCGACCACGGCGGCGCGCTTGCGCGACCAGCGCGGCTCGGAGTGCTGGCGCTTGACGACGTGCTCGGCCAGCGGCTCGATCCACTGCGGGTCGATCGCCCCGGCGACCCGCGCCCAGAGCCTGCTCGTCTCCACCAGTTCGGCGGCCACCACCCAGTCCGGGGAACGCCTGCCCAGCGCGGAGCCGGGGAACAGCGCGAAGCGCGCCCCGCGGGCGCCGAGGTACTCCTGCTGGCGCGGGCCCTCACCGCGCGCCCGGCGGGTGTCGTCGCCGCGCCCGCGGCGCGGGTCGCGCTTGTCCTCGCGGACCTCCTTCAGGCCGATGTTGCCCAGCAGGCCGGCCAGCAGGGAGCGGTGCACGGCGTCGCCGTCGTAGCGGGCCGGGGGCAGCACCTCGCCCTCGGCGGGTGCCTCCACCTCGGGGACCTGCACCTCCAGGCCGAGGTCTCGGGTGATGCGGCGCAGCTGGTGGTAGGTGTCCTGCCACTCGCGGATGCGCAGGAAGTGCAGCATCTCGGCCTTGACCCGGCGGCGGAACGCCGAGGACGACGTCTCCCGCTGCAGGTGCTGCAGGTAGTTCCACAGGTTCAGGTAGGTGAGGAAGTCGGACTTCTCGTGGCGGAACCGCGCGTGCAGCTGCGCCGCGCGCTCGCGCTGCTCCAGCGGCCGTTCGCGCGGGTCCTGCACCGACAGCGCGGCCACCACGACGAGGACGTCGTGCAGGCAGGAGTTCTTGCGCCCCTCCAGCACCATCCGGCCCAGGCGCGGGTCGATGGGCAGGCGGGCCAGGTCGCGGCCGGTGCGGGTCAGCCGGGGAACGCCCCGGTCCTGCGGGCGGGCCGGTTCCAGGGCTCCCAGCTCGGCCAGCAGCGCCAGCCCGTCGGCGACGGCGCGCTGCTCGGGCGGCTCGACGAAGGGGAAGGCGCCGATGTCGCCCAGGCCCAGGGAGGTCATCTGCAGGATGACGGCGGCGAGGTTGGTGCGCAGGATCTCCGGGTCGGTGAACTCCGGGCGGGACTCGAAGTCGGCCTGGGAGTACAGCCGGATGCAGATGCCGTCGGCGACGCGCCCGCAGCGCCCGGCGCGCTGGTTCGCCGAGGCCCGGGAGATCTTCTCGATCGGCAGCCGCTGCACCTTGGTGCGGTGGCTGTAGCGGGAGATCCGGGCGGTGCCGGCGTCGACGACGTAGCGGATGCCGGGGACGGTCAGGGAGGTCTCGGCGACGTTCGTGGACAGCACGATCCGCCGGCCGCCGTGCGGCCGGAACACCCGGTGCTGCTCCTCGGCGCTCAGGCGCGCGAACAGCGGCAGCACCTCGGTGCCGCGGAACTCCCGCTCGCGCTGCAGCTCGGCCAGGGCGTCGGCGGTGTCGCGGATCTCCCGCTCGCCGGGCAGGAACACCAGGACGTCGCCAGGGCCCTCGGCGGCCAGCTCGCGCACCGCGTCGAGGATCGCCTCGGTCTGGTCGCGGTCGTCCTCGCGCAGCGCCGGCTCGTCGACGTCGAGCGCCTCGCCGGTGTCGTCGTCCACCTCTCCCGCCAGCTCCTCCGCCAGCTCGTCGGCGGCCAGCGGGCGGTAGCGGACCTCCACGGGGTAGGTGCGCCCGGAGACCTCCAGGACCGGCGCGCCGCCGAAGTGCTGCGAGAAGCGGCTGGTCTCGATGGTGGCGGAGGTGATGACGAGCTTGAGCTCGGGACGGCGCGGCAGCAGCTGCGCCAGGTACCCCAGCAGGAAGTCGATGGTGAGGCTGCGCTCGTGGGCCTCGTCGATGACGAGGGTGTCGTACTGCAGCAGGTCGGGGTCGCGCTGGATCTCCGCGAGCAGGATGCCGTCGGTCATGACCTTCACCAGGCTGTCCTCGCCGACGGTGTCGGTGAAGCGCACGGCGTAGCCGACCAGGCCTCCGACGTCGCCGCCCAGCTCCTCGGCGACGCGCTCGGCCACGGCGCGCGCGGCGATCCGGCGCGGCTGGGTGTGCCCGATGCGCCCGCGCACCCCGCGGCCGATCTCCAGGCAGATCTTCGGCAGCTGCGTGGTCTTGCCCGAGCCGGTCTCGCCGGCCACCACGACGACCTGGTGATCGCGCAGCACCTCGGCGATGCGGTCCTTCTCCTGGCTGACCGGCAGCTCCGGCGGGTAGCGCAGGGCGGGCACGGCCGCGGCGCGGCGCCGGGCGCGCTCCTCGGCCGCGGCGGTCTGCGCGGCCACGTCGTCCAGGCCGCGGCGCAGCGCCTCGGCGTCGCCGGTGCGGGCCAGCACGGCCAGGCGGCGGCGCAGCCGGTCCTCGTCGCGCAGCGAGACGGCGGCCAGGCGCCCAGCCAGCTCGGCGGCGAGCGGGTCGTCCGGCAGCTCGCGGGGGGAACCCCCGCGCGCTCCCGGGCCGTGGCCGGAACGCGGGGAACGGGAGGGACGGCGGCGCCCGCGCTGCGGTCGCCCGGGCCGGCTGGAGGAGCTCGACATGGCCCGGCCATGCTACGGCGTCGCGCGCCCGCCGCCCGCGGTCAGGGAGCGGGCCAGACGAGCCGCCCGCCGTCGTAGAGGGAGGCCACGACGTCCTCGTCGACGAGGGCGTCGACGTCCGGCACCGCCTCGATCTGCCCCATGCCCAGCAGGAAGTCCGCCTCGGCCCGCACGGTGGCCGCGTCGATGCTCCCCAGCGGCTGCCCGGCGGGCTGAGAGGCGGCCACCAGCTGCGTCTCGGTGCTCCAGACCCGCTCGTTGTGCTCGGTGTCGTAGCCGACCTGCGAGCGCTCCGCGGCGAGGGCGACGCACTCGGCGGCGCGCTCGGTGCAGTGCGCGTAGGCGCGCAGCTGGGCGCGCAGGAAGTCCTGCACGGCCGTGGGGTGCTCGGCGAGGAACGCCGGGTTCACGATCGTGGTGGCGATGGAGCCGGGGACCCCGTAGTCCTCGGGGTTCCACTCGACGACCTCCTCGCCCAGCTCGCGCAGCGTCAGCGGTTCGTTGGACTTGTAGCCGGTCAGCGCCTGCACCTGGCCGCGCGTCAGGACGGTGGGGTCGTAGCCGACCTGCACCTGCTCCAGCGCCGCGACGTCCACGCCGGCGGCGCGCAGCATCGCCTCGATCGTCACCGGCAGGGCGCCCTTGTGCCCGAGGGTGGCGCCCTCCAGCTGCGTGAGGTCGTCCACCTGCGGGCCGGTCATCAGCGTCGCCACCGGCACGTGGCCGAACAGCGCGACGGCGGTGACGTCCACGCCGTTGTCGACGTTGACGAGCACGTCGGAGGCCCCGGCGATCGAGGACAGCTGAGCGGTGCCGGCCGCGACGAGCTGGGCGTTCTGCGCGGTCTCGCCGGTACCCGGCTGGATCTCCACGTCCAGGCACAGCGCGTCGAAGTAGCCCAGGTCCTCGGCGGCGACGGGGTCCAGGATGCTCACCGAGGACTGGAACTGGTACCCGGTGACGTAGGTGATCGTGCCGGCCGCCTCGTTCTGCGCGCACCGCTCGGCGGAGACCGCCGAGCCCCGGCTCACCGACGGGGTGGCGCCCGCGTCGTCCGCGGACCCGCCGGAGCAGCCGGCCAGCAGCAGGGCGGCCGCCGCCGCGGCGAGGGCCGGACGGTGCCGGGTGGGGGTCCTGCTCTGGTTCACGCGTTCCTCCGGGTGCTCGCGGTGCTCCCCGGGTGCAAGGACCCGGGGGTGGTGGGGATTCCTCAGCGGTGCTGCGAGGCGTGCCAGGAGAGCACGCGCCGCTCCACCGCGGTGACGAGCGCCAGCAGCAGCACACCCATCAGGGCCAGGCACGCGATCGAGGCGAACACCCGGTCCAGCTGCGAGTTGCCGGCCGCGACCTTGATGAGCGTTCCCAGGCCCGCGCTGGCGCCGGCCGCGCTGAACTCGGCGACGATGGCGCCGACGAGGGACAGGGGGAACACCACCCGCAGCGCGGCGAAGACGAACGGCAGCGCGCTGGGGAATCGCAGCCGCAGCAGGACGTCCCAGCGCGAGGCGTGCACGGTGCGGAACACCTGCAGCACCCCGCGGGGCACCGAGCGCAGGCCGGTGACGGTGTTCATCAGCACGGGGAAGAACGTGGTCAGCGCCGCCACGAGCACCTTGGGCAGGATCCCGAACCCGAACGCCACGATCAGCGCGGGGGCGATCGCGACGACCGGGGTGACGTTGAGCACGACGGCCAGCGGCATCACCGCCCGCCGCAGCAGCACCGACTCCGAGACGGCCACGGCCACCACCACGGCGGCCAGCGCGCCCAGGGCCAGCCCCAGCAGCGCCTCCGACAGGGTGGTCCAGGCGTTGGAGAGGTACAGCAGCGGCTCGCCCACCAGCTGCGCGCCGACCGCACCCAGGTGCGGCAGCACGTACGGGTTGCCGCGGGCCACCTGCGCCCAGACGAGGCCGGCGACCGCCAGCGCCACGACGCTGGGCAGCCACACCCGGGGGTGCAGGGCCGCGAGCCGGTGCCGCGGGCTCACCGGCCGCTCCGGGCGTCGGCGTGCCAGGCGTGGGACAGCAGCTCGCGCACCCGGTGCTCGTGCTCGTGCAGGTCGGCGGAGTCCAGCACCCCGGAGCGGCGCGGCCGGTCCAGCTCCACCTCGACGGCGCCGGCGACGCGGCCGGCGGCCATGACGACCACGGTGTCGGACAGCAGGACCGCCTCGGTGATGGAGTGGGTGACGAACACGACGGTGGTGCGCAGCTCCTGCCAGACGTCCAGCAGCTGCAGCTGGGCGGCTTCGCGGGTGAACTCGTCCAGGGCGCTGAACGGCTCGTCCATGAGGAGCACCTGCGGCTGCAGGGCGAACGCGCGGGCGATGGCGGTGCGCTGCTGCATGCCGCCGGACAGCTGGCCGGGCCGCGCGTGCAGGGCACCGCCCAGGCCGAGGCGGCGCAGCAGCGCCACGGGGTCGCCGGCCAGGTCGCAGCGCCCGGTCGCGGCGGGGGCGGGCGCGGCGGGGGCGGGGCCGCGCCGGCGGGCGGCGCGGTTGACCTTCTCCAGCACGCGCACGTTGCCCAGCACGTCCAGCCAGGGCAGCAGCGCGGGCGTCTGCGGCACGAAGCCGACCATCTTGCGCTCGGTGGCGCGCGCGGGCGTGCGGCCGCAGATGCGCACCTCGCCGGAGTCGGGCACCTCCAGGCCGGCCACGAGCCGCAGCAGCGTGGACTTGCCGCAGCCGGAGGGCCCGATGACGCTGACGAACCGCCCCCTGGGCACCTGCAGGTCCACGTGGTCCAGGGCCGTCACCGGCCTGGGCCCGTCGTCGTACACCTTGCAGGCGTCGCGGACGGCGACGAACGGCTGCTCGTCCCCGCCCGCCGGCTGATCCACCACGGCCCGACCCTACTCAGCGGCCCGGGCAGCACCGCGCGGGCCGCCGGCGCGACGGCCTTCCACCAAGTGGAATGCCGGTCCGGTGCGCGCGGGGCGGCGTGGTCCACTGGACCCACGCGTTCGGCTGACGAAGGGGACACCGGTGAGCGTGCTGCTCGACGACGTGTGGCGGGAGAAGATCTTCGACGGTGCCTGGCGCGCCGGTTCCGGCGGGACCATCGAGGTCACCGAGCCGGCCACCGGTGCCGTGCTGGGTCGGGTGGGCGCGGCCGCGCCGCAGGACGTGCGGGAGGCGGCCGCGCGCGCGGCCGCGGCGCAGCGGGAGTGGGCGCGGGTGAACCCCCTGGAGCGGGCGGCGGTGCTGCGGCGCGCCGGCGCGCTGTGGGAGCAGCACGCCGGTGAGGTGCAGGACTGGATCGTGCGGGAGTCCGGCGCGGTCGCCGCCAAGGCGGCCACCGAGACGCACGTGGCCGCGCAGGAGTGCTACGAGGCGGCGGCGCTGCCCACCCACCCGATGGGTTCGGTGCTGCCCTCGGAGCAGGAGCGCTGGTCGTTCGCGCGCCGGCGCCCCGCCGGGGTCGTCACGGTGATCGCCCCCTTCAACTTCCCGCTCATCCTGTCGATCCGGGCCGTCGCGCCCGCCCTGGCGCTGGGCAACGCGGTGCTGCTCAAGCCGGACCCGCGCACGCCCGTGTGCGGCGGGGTGGCCCTGGCGCGGGTGTTCGAGCAGGCGGGCCTGCCGCCCGGGCTGCTGCACCTGCTGCCGGGCGGAGCGGACGTCGGCGAGGCGGCGGTCGTGGCGCCGGAGGTGCGCGTGGTCGCCTTCACCGGGTCCACCGCGGCGGGCCGGCGCGTCGGCGCGCTCGCTGCCGAGCACCTCAAGCGCACCCACCTGGAACTGGGCGGCAACAACGCCCTCGTGGTCCTGCCGGGGGCGGACGTGCCGCTGGCGGCCTCCGCGGGGGCGTTCGGCTCGTTCCTGCACCAGGGCCAGATCTGCATGGCCACCGGCCGCCACCTGGTCCACGAGAGCCTGCACGACGCCTACGTGGAGGCGCTGGCGGCCAAGGCCCGAGCGCTGCCCGTGGGGGACCCGGCGACGGGGAGCGTCGCGCTCGGCCCGATCATCGACGAGCGGCAGCTGGCGAACGTCGACCGCCTCGTGCGGGGCACCGTGGAGGCCGGTGCGACCCTCGCCGCGGGCGGCACCCACGAGGGGCTGTTCTACTCCCCCACCGTGCTGGCGGACGTGAAGCCCTCCATGCCCGCTTGGGAGGAGGAGGTGTTCGGGCCCGTCGCCCCCGTCCTGGCGTTCTCCGACGCCGACGAGGCGATCGACCTGGCCCGTGCCACCCCGTACGGGTTGTCCCTGGGGATCCTCGGCGAGGTGGGCGCCGCGATGCGCGTGGCGGACGCGGTGCCCAGCGGCATCGTGCACATCAACGAGCAGACCGTCTCCGACGAGGCGAACACCCCCTTCGGGGGTGTCGGCGCCTCGGGCACCGGCGGCCGGGCGGGCGGTGCAGAGGCGAACATCGAGGCGTTCACCGAGACCCAGTGGCTCACCGTGCGGCCGGAGATCGCCCCCTACCCGTTCTGAGGGCACCGGTCCCGGGTTCCCGCGCCCCGGGTCGCCCGGCCGCGGGGGCGCCGGGAACCCGGGGCGCGCCTCAGAACCCGATGGGCAGGCCGGCGTAGTTCTCCGCCAGGCCGGTGGCGCCCGCCTCGCTGGTGGCGACCCACCGCAGCTGGGAGAGCTGCAACTGCTCGTCGAACCGGTCGCCGGAGGTGTGCAGCATCGTCGTCATCCACCAGGAGAAGTGGGTGCAGCGCCACACCCGCCGCAGCGCGGTGTCGGAGTAGGCGTCGGCCAGCGCCGTATCGCCCTTCACGAGCAGTTCGGCGAGGGCGGGGGCCAGCAGGGCGACGTCGGCGACGGCGAGGTTCAGGCCCTTGGCACCGGTGGGCGGAACGGTGTGCGCGGCGTCGCCGGCCAGGAACAGCCGGCCGTGGCGCATGGGGGTCTGCACGTAGCTGCGCATGGGCAGCACGCTCTTGCTCGTGATCGGCCCAGGGGTGAGTTCCCAGCCGTCCTGGCCGTGGCCGAGGCGGGTGGCCAGCGCGTCCCAGACCCGGTCGTCGGACCAGTCGGCGACGTCGGTGCCGTTGGGCACCTGCAGGTACAGCCGGCTGACGGTGGCCGAGCGCATGGAGTGCATGGCGAAACCCTCGGGGTGCCAGGCGTAGATCAGCTCGTCGGTGGAGGGGGCGACGTCGGCGAGGACGCCCAGCCAGGAGTACGGGTAGGTGCGTTCCCAGGAACGGCGCACGGTGCCGGGAACGGCCGCGCGGCTGGGCCCGAAGGAGCCGTCGCAGCCGACGACGACGTCGACGTCGAGGCGGTGGGCGGTCCCGTCGGCGGCGGTGAACGTCACGTGCGGGCGCTCGGTCGTCAGCTCGTGCAGCTCCACGCCGGTGACCTCGTAGCGCACGTCCTGGCCGCGGGCGTCGGCCGCCTCGACGAGGTCCTTCTGCACCTCGGTCTGCCCGTACACCCACACGCTGCGGCCGGTGAGGTCCACGAAGTCGAGGTGGTGGCGCTCGTGCGGCCACTGCAGGTGGATGCCGCGGTGCTCGTCGCCCCGCTCGCGCAGCCGCCCGCCGAGGCCGGCCCCGGTGAGCAGCTCGACGGTGGAGTGCTCCAGGATGCCGGCGCGCACCCGCGCCGCGACGTACTCGCGGCTGCGGGTCTCCAGCACGACGGACTCCACCCCCTCGGCGGCCAGCAGGTGCGACAGGAGCAGTCCGGCCGGTCCGGCGCCGACGATGGCGACCCGGCTCCGCAGTGAGCGCATGGCCGGCACGCTAGGGCGCGGGCACCGCGCGACGGAGGGTTCCTTCCGCAGTGCGGAAGCGGGCCGGGGCACACTGCGCGGGTGGACGCGACACCGACGGCGGCGGGGAAGCTGCTGGCCGTGCTGGGGGCCTTCGACGACGGGCACCGGCGCCTGACGCTGACGCAGCTCGCCGCGCGGGCCGGGCTGGCCCTGACGACGGCGCACCGCATCGTCGGGGAGCTGTCGGCGTGGGGCGCGCTGGAGCGGCGCCCCGACGACACGTACGTGGTCGGGCGGCGGTTGTGGAACCTGGGGCTGCTGGCTCCCGTGCAGACGGACCTGCGGGTGGTGGCCGCGCCGTTCGTGCACGACCTGCACGCCGCGACCAAGGCCACCGTCCACGTCGCCGTGCTGGACGGGGTCCGTGCGCTGTACGTGGACCGCACCTCGGGGCGCTTCTCGGTGCCGATCGTCAGCGAGGTCGGCAGCCGGCTGCCGCTGCACACGACGGGCGTGGGCAAGGTGCTGCTGGCCCACGCGCCGCAGGAGGTGGTGGACCGCTGCTGCGCGGACCTCGTGGCCCCCACGCCGTGGGCGGTGACCGACGCGGACGTGCTGGCGGCGCAGCTGGCCCGGGTGCGGGAGCAGGGCTGGGCGCTGACCGACCAGGAGATGACGCCGGGCGCCTCCTCGCTGGCGGTGCCGGTGCGCGACCGCGCCGGGGCCGTGGTCGCGGCGCTGGGGGTGGTCGTGGCGCCCTTCGAGGCCGGTTCCCCGGCGCAGCAGTCGCTGCTGACGGCGCTGCGGGTGACGGCCGCGGGCATCGAGCGCTCGCTGCCGCGCCAGGACTGAGCACTCGTCTTCCGCGAGACGGAAGGCTGTGCTGCTCGTCGTGCGCGGGGGTGGTGCACTCGGGCCGTGGTCGCACCGCAGCGACCGGGAGGGACGAGCATGAGCGTCGACACCAGCCGTGAGGCCGCGCCGCGCAGCGCACCCGCGGCGCAGCCCGCCGAGGTCGTGGCGGAGGAGCGAGTCGCCTCCTCCGACGCGGCGATCGCCACCCAGGAGCAGATCAGCGCCGAGATCGCCGCCGTGCACGCCGGCGACGCCGCGGCGCGCGAGCGCGGCGAGCACGTGCCCGCCACCCGCCGCGACTTCGCGCCGTACCGCAGCTCGGTGCTGCGCCACCCCACCAAGGAGGCGGTGCACGCCGACCCCGAGGACGTGGAGCTCTTCTCCCCCGTCTTCGGCGAGCGCGACATCGACCCGCTGGAGGCCGACCTGACGATCGGTTTCCCCGGTGACCCCGTCGGGGAGCGGATGGTCGTCACCGGCCGCGTCGTGGACGGCGAGGGCCGCCCGGTGCGCCGTCAGCTGGTGGAGGTCTGGCAGGCCAACGCCGCGGGGCGCTACGTGCACAAGCGCGACCAGCACCCCGCCCCGCTGGACCCGAACTTCCTGGGTGTGGGCCGCTGCCTCACCGACGACGACGGCCGGTACCGGTTCACCACGATCAAACCGGGCCCCTACCCGTGGAAGAACCACCGCAACGCCTGGCGCCCGGCGCACATCCACTTCTCGCTGTTCGGCACCGAGTTCACCCAGCGACTGGTCACCCAGATGTACTTCCCCGGCGACCCGCTGTTCGACCTGGACCCGATCTACCAGTCCATCACCGACCCGGTCGACCGCGAACTGCTGGTGGCGCGCTACGACCACTCCGTCACCCAGCACGAGTGGTGCACCGGCTACCGCTGGGACATCGTGCTGACCGGCTCGCACCGCACCTGGCTGGAGCCCGAACCCGAACCCGGCGAGGAGCACTGATGGGAACCGCGATCCTGCGCCCCACCCCCGGCCAGACCGTCGGGCCGTTCTACGGGTTCGCCCTGCCGTTCGACGGCGACGGCGAACTCGTCCCACCGGCCTCCCCCGGATCGGTCCGGTTGCACGGCACCGTGCTCGACGGCCTGGGGGTGCCGGTGCCGGACGCCCTGCTGGAGGTGTGGCAGGGCGACGCGGACGGTTCGGTGCCCACCGCGGCCGGCACGTTCGGCCGCGACGGCGCGACCTTCACGGGGTTCGGCCGCTGCGGCACCGACCGCGCCGGCGGGTACCGGTTCTGGACCCGCGAACCCGCCCGCGCCGACGGCGGTGCACCGTTCTTCGCGGTGGCGGTGTTCGCCCGCGGCCTGATGCACCGGCTGCTGACGCGCGCCTACCTGCCCGCGCCGCACGGCGGGCTGCCGGGCGACGCGCTGCTGGCCTCGCTGGAACCGGAGCGCGCGCGCACGCTGGTGTGCGTGCGCGAGGCGGACGGTTCGCTGCGCTTCGACGTGCGTCTGCAGGGGGAGGGCGAGACGGTGTTCCTCGAGCACGACGCACGGTGACGGCACGGGCGGGAGGTCCGCGCTGATGGTGTCGGCGCTGTTCTGGCCGGGTCTGCACCGGGCGGGCGAGGCGTTCGGCGACGCGGCGTTCGCCGGCGCCATGGTGCGGGTGGAGGCCGCGTGGCTGGACGCCCTGGCCGCCGCCGGGCTCAGCCCGGTCGGCGGCGACGTCCTGGACGGTGCCGCCTCGGCCCTCGGGCCGGCCGAGCTGGCGCAGCTGGGCGAGGCCGGTGAGGGTGGCGGCAACCCGGTCCTGCCGCTGGTGGCCCTGCTGCGCGAGCGCGCCGGCGCCGCGGCGGGTGCGGACGCGGCGGCGGCCGTCCACCGGGGCCTGACCAGCCAGGACGTGGTGGACACCGCCCTGCAGCTGTGCGCCCGCGACGTGGTCGCGCAGCTGCGCCCCGAGGTGGACGCGCAGGTGGCCGCGCTGGCCGCGCTGGCCGCGCGGCACCGCGGCACGCCCGCCGTGGCGCGCACGCTCACCCAGCACGCGCTGCCGACGACGTTCGGCGCGCGCGTCGCCTCGTGGCTGACGGCGCTGCTGGACGCCCGCGACGCGCTGGACGCCCTGCCGCCCGCCCCGGCGCAGTTCGGCGGGGCGGTCGGCACGCTCGCCGGCCTGGTGGAGCGGCTCGCCGCCGCGCT
This sequence comes from Kineococcus arenarius subsp. arenarius, assembly GCF_050871845.1. Classification (NCBI taxonomy): domain Bacteria; kingdom Bacillati; phylum Actinomycetota; class Actinomycetes; order Kineosporiales; family Kineosporiaceae; genus Kineococcus; species Kineococcus arenarius. The sequence goes on along the minus strand of NZ_JBJLSE010000057.1, from coordinate 10,395 downwards.
GCCCGCCGGGGCGGACGCCGCCGCGGCCGCGGACGCGGTGGCCGCCGACGCCGCGCGCCGCCTGGGCCTGGCGCACCGGCCGCCCTGGCACACCGCGCGGCGACCGGTGACGGTCCTGGGCGACGCGTTCGTCGCGGTCACCGACGCCCTGGGGCACGTGGCGGCCGACGTGCTGACCGCCTCGCGCAGCGAGGTGGCCGAGCTGCGCGAGCCCGCCGCCCCCGGCCGCGGCGCGTCCTCCACGATGCCGCAGAAGCGCAACCCCGCCCTGTCGGTGCTGCTGCGCCGCACCGCGGACACCGCCCCCGCCCTGGCGGCGCAGCTGCACGCCGCCGCCGCCGGCGCCGGCGACGAACGGCCCGCGGGCGCGTGGCACACCGAGTGGGCCGCGCTGGCGGCCCTGGCCCGCACGACGCTGGCCGCCGCCCGCCAGGCCACCGAGCTGCTCGGCGGGCTGGAGGTGGACACCGCGGCGATGGCCCGCAACCTCGACGCGGCGCTGCCCGGCGCCCTGGCCGAGCGGCTGGTGCCGGCGCTGGCGCAGCTGCCCACGCCCGGCGGCCCGCTGGGCACCGCGGGGGCGCGCGAGGCCGTCGCCGCCGCGGACGTCGCCGCGCTGCGCGAGGAACTGGTGCGGCGCACCACCGTCCCCCCCGAGCGCGTGGACGAGCTGCTGGGCCGCCTGGCAGACCCGCGCGGTTACCTGGGCACCGCCGGCCTCGCCGTCGACGCGGTCCTCGCCCGCGCACGCGCCTGAGCCCCGACCACCCCGCCCCGCCGCGCCCGAACCACCCCGGAGGAACCGTGACCCTGCTGCCCACCGCCCGCCTCGACGGGACCGGTCCCGCGCCGGCGGACCTGCCCCTGCTCGTGGTCGGCTCCTCGCTGGGCACGACCAGCCGCGCCCTGTGGAGCGAGGTGGCGCAGCGCTTGTCGGGCACCGCCGTCGTCGTCGGCTGGGACCTGCCCGGCCACGGCGCCGCCGCGCCGGCCACCGCGCTGACCGCCGAGCGGCTGGCGGCGGACGTCGCCGCGTTCGGCGCCGCGGTGCAGGCCGAGCGGGGCCGGTCCGGTGAACCGTTCGCGTACGCCGGCGACTCGATCGGCGGGGCCATCGGGCTGCAGCTCGCCCTGGACTCCCCCGGCGCCGTGACGGCCGTCGGCGTGCTGTGCAGCGCCCCGCGCATCGGCACGCCGTCCGCCTGGCGCGAACGGGCCGCGCAGGTGCGCGAGCACGGCACGGAGCCGCTCGTGGAGGCCTCGGCCGCTCGCTGGTTCGCCCCGGGTTTCCCGGCCCGGCGACCGGAGGCGGTGCGGGCCCTGCTGGACGACCTGGCGGCCACCGACCCGGCGTCGTACGCCGCCGCGTGCGAACTCCTCTCCGGTTTCGACGTCACCGGGCGACTGGGGGAACTGCGCGTGCCGGTGCTGGCCGTGGCCGGTGAGCTCGACGTCGTGGTGCCCGTCGCGGACACCCTCGCCGTCGGTCGTGCCCCCGGGGCGCTGGCCACCGTCGTCGCGGGAGGCGCGCACCAGCTGCCCGTGGAGGACCCGGCGGCGGTGGCCGACCTGCTGCGCCACCACGTGCTCGCGGCACCGGCCGCGCAGCGCCGCACGCTGGGCGAGCAGTACGCGGCGGGGATGCGGGTGCGCCGGGAGGTGCTGGGGGCGGCGCACGTGGATCGCGCCACGGCGGGCGTGGACGACGTGACGCGCGACTTCCAGGAGATGATCACCCGGTACGCCTGGGGCGGGATCTGGACCCGCGAGGGCCTGTCGCGGCGCGAGCGCTCGATGGTCACCCTCACCGCGCTCATCGCCCGCGGCCACCACGAGGAGCTGGCGATGCACCTGCGCGCCGCCGTGCGCAACGGCCTGACGCAGCAGGAGATCGTCGAGGTGCTGCTGCAGTCGGCGATCTACTGCGGCGTCCCGGACGCCAACACCGCCTTCCGCGTCTACCGCGAGGTCCTCGCCGAGCAGTCCTGAGCGCCGCCCCTGCTCCCCCCGCACCCCCCGCACCCCCGTGTCTCCGCGGAAACCATTGTTTCCGCCCTCGAAGGGAACCCCCGGAGGGCGGAAACAGTGGTTTCCGCGCGGGGAGGGGCGGGGGTAAGCTGACCGTGTACGCAGAACGCACAGGCGTTCGCACAGCGAACACGGAGGCCAGATGCCCACCGCGCACCTCTACGACGCCGTCCGCACGCCGTTCGGCAGGTTCCGCGGCGCGCTCTCCGGTGTCCGCCCCGACGACCTCGCCGCCGGTGTCCTGCGCGAACTGCTGCACCGCTCCCCCGGCCTGGACCCCGCCGCGGTCGACGACGTGGTGCTCGGCAACGCCAACGGCGCCGGCGAGGACAACCGCAACGTCGGGCGCATGGCGCCGCTGCTGGCCGGCTTCCCCGTCACCGTGCCCGGCACCACGGTCAACCGGTTGTGCGGTTCCAGCCTGGACGCCGCGATGATCGCCTCCCGCGAGATCGAGACCGGCGATGCGCGCGTCGTCGTCGCCGGCGGCGTGGAGTCCATGAGCCGGGCCCCCTGGGTGCTGCCCAAGCCCGACGGCCCGTTCCCGGCGGGTGACGTCACCGCCGTGTCGACCACGCTGGGCTGGCGTCTGGTGAACCCCCGCATGCCGCAGGAGTGGACCGTCTCGCTGGGCGAGTCCAACGAGCAGCTGGCCGAGCGGTTCGGCATCGGCCGCGATCGCCAGGACGAGTTCGCCGCCGGATCGCACCACCGCGCGGCGGCCGCCTGGGAGGCCGGGCACTACGACGCCTGGGTGGCGCCGGTGCCCGGCACCGACCTGACGCGCGACGAGGGGATCCGCCCGACCACGTCGGTGCAGAAGCTGGCGGGCCTGACGCCGGCCTTCCGACCCGACGGCACGATCACCGCCGGCAACGCCTCACCGCTGACCGACGGCGCCTCGGCGCTGCTCATCGCGGCCGAGGACGCCGCGGACACCGTCGGCCGCGAACCGCTGGCGCGCATCGCCGGCCGCGGCACGGCCGCGCTGGAGCCGCAGTCGTTCGGGTACGCCCCCGTGGAGGCCGCCGAGCGCGCGCTGCGCCGCGCGGGCATCGGCTGGGCCGACGTGGGCGCCGTGGAGCTCAACGAGGCGTTCGCGGTGCAGTCCCTGGCGTGCATCGACGCCTGGGGCGTCGACCCGGCCGTCGTCAACCGGTGGGGCGGGGCCATCGCCCTGGGTCACCCGCTGGGTGCCTCCGGGGGCCGGGTGCTGGGCACCCTCGCCGCGGTGCTGCGCGCCACCGGGGAGCGCTGGGGCGTGGCGGCGATCTGCATCGGCGTCGGGCAGGGCCTGGCCGTCGTGCTGGAGAACCTCGACACCAGCGGGTCCGCCGCGTGATGCGGGTGTGCGCCTCGGCGGACGAGGCCGTCGCGGACGTGCAGGACGGCTCCACCGTCCTCATCGGGGGGTTCGGCACCGCCGGGATGCCGTACGTCCTCATCGACGCCCTGCTGCGCCGCGGCGCGAAGGACCTCACGGTCGTCAACAACAACGCCGGCAACGGCACCACCGGGCTGGCCGCGCTGCTGGCGGCCGGCCAGGTGCGCAAGGTGGTCTGTTCCTTCCCCCGGCAGAGCGACTCGTTCGTCTTCGACGAGCTGTACCGGTCGGGGAAGGTGGAGCTGGAGGTCGTCCCGCAGGGCAACCTGGCCGAGCGGCTGCGCGCCGCCGGCGCCGGCATCGGCGCCTTCTACACCCCCACCGGCGCGGGGACGCTGCTGGCCGAGGGCAAGGAGCGGCGGACCATCGACGGCCGCGAGTTCGTCCTGGAGTTCCCCATCCGCGGGGACGTGGCGCTCGTGGCCGCCCACCGCGCGGACGGCGTCGGGAACCTGGTGTACCGCAAGACCGCCCGGAACTTCGGCCCGGTGATGGCCACGGCCGCCACCACGACCGTCGTGCAGGTGGGCGAACTGGTCCCGACCGGTGCGATCGACCCCGAGACGGTGGTGACGCCCGGCATCTTCGTGGACCGCGTCGTCGTCACCGGGGAACCCGGGAACCCCGGCAGCACCGAGGAGGGACGCGCGTGAGCAGCACCGGAACCCCCAGCGGGCAGCTGTCCCGGACGGTCGAGCACTCGGACGCCGCCCCCCTCGGCCGCGACGAGCTGGCCGCGGTCGTGGCGCGCGACGTCCCCCGCGGTTCGTACGTGAACCTCGGCATCGGGCAGCCCACGCTGGTCGCCGACCACCTCACCGCCGACCAGGGCGTGACCCTGCACACGGAGAACGGCATGCTCGGCATGGGACCGGCCGCGGTGGGCGACCAGGTCGACCCCGAGCTCATCAACGCGGGGAAGATCCCCGTCACGGAACTGCCCGGTGCGGCGTACTTCCACCACGCGGACTCCTTCGCGATGATGCGCGGCGGCCACCTGGACGTGTGCGTGCTGGGGGCTTTCCAGGTCTCCGCGCGCGGCGACCTGGCGAACTGGCACACCGGCGCTCCCGGCGCGATCCCCGCCGTGGGCGGTGCGATGGACCTGGCCACCGGCGCCAAGCAGGTCTTCGTGATGATGACGCTGTTCGCGCGCGACGGTTCCGCCAAGCTGGTGCCGGAGTGCACGTACCCGCTGACGGGGCTGGCGTGCGTGCGGCGCGTGTTCACCGACCTGGGAGCGTTCGACGTGGGTCCGCGCGGTGTCGTGGTGCGCGAGACCTGGGGCACCACGGTGGAGGGCCTGCGCGAGCGGCTGCCGGTGCCACTGCTGCGGCTGGAGGACCTCTGAGCACGCCCGACCCCGAGCGGGGAACCGCCCCGGAGCCGCGCAGCGAGCGTGTGCAGGCGTTCGCGCGCGGCCTGGCGGTCATCCGCTGCTTCGACGCCGAGCACCCCGAGCTGGGGCTGGCGGACGTGGCGCGCCGCACCGGCACCACCCGCGCTGCGGCGCGCCGGTTCCTGCTGACCCTGCTGGACCTGGGGTACGTCAGCACGGACGGGCGCACGTTCCGGTTGACCCCGCGGGTCCTGGACCTGGGCTACAGCTACCTGTCCAGCCTGTCGCTGCCGGACCTGGCGCAGCCGCACCTGGAGCGGCTGTCGGCGCAGCTGCAGGAGTCGTGCTCGGTGTCGGTCCTCGACGGCGGCGACATCGTGTACGTGGCCCGGGTGGCGACGCGGCGCATCATGTCCGCCGCCATCACGGTGGGCACCCGGTTCCCCGCGCACGCCACCTCGATGGGCCGGGTGCTGCTGGCGGCCCTGGACCCCGCGGACGCCGCCGCGCTCCTGGAGGAGGTGCACCCGCGGGCGCTGACCGCGCGCACCCTGCAGGGGACGGGACCGGTCCTGGCGGAGCTGGCGCGGGTGCGCCGGCAGGGTTTCGCGCTGGTGGACCAGGAGCTGGAGGACGGGGTGCGCTCGGTGGCGGTGCCGCTGCACCGGGACGGCGCCGTGGTCGCCGCGGTGAACGTGTCGGTGCCGGCGAGCCGGTTCACCACCGCGCAGCTGCGCCGGGACGTCCTGCCGCAGCTGCGGGAGTGCGCCCGGGCGGTCGAGGAGGACCTGTCCCGCGGTTGACCCGCGGGTGCTGCCGCGCGCGGCGGCCGCCCGTCGCGGGGGCCGGGGCGCTGGTGTAGCTTCGCGACCGTGGTCGACGCCGACACGACAGCCCACACGACGACCGTCCCCCGCACCCGCCTGCTCCACGTGGGCCTGGGCGGCTGGGGCGTGGACTGGGAGCGCAACGCGATCCCCCCGGTGGGCGAGGTGGAGCGCGTCGGGGTGGTCGACGCGCACGAACCCACCCTGCGCGGCGCGCAGCGCGCGCTCGGCCTGCCGGAGCACGCGTGCTTCCCCTCGCTGCGCGAGGCCGTGGCGGCCGTGGCCGCCGACGGCGTCCTGGTCACCGCACCCGTGGCGCTGCACGTCCCGGTCGCGCTGGAGGCGCTGGAGACCGGTCTGCACGTCCTGGTCGAGAAACCCTTCGCCGGCACGCTCGCGGAGGCCCGCACGGCCGTGGAGCGCGCCGAGCAGCTCGGGCTGGTGCTGCAGGTGAGCCAGAACTACCGGTTCTACCCGGCCCCGCGCGCGGTGCGGGACCTGGTGGCGGACGGTGCGATCGGCGACCTGTCGGTCGTGCACGTCGACTTCCGCCGCTGGGCGAACGACGCCCCGGTCGAGACGAACCGGCACTACTCCTTCCCGCACCCGCTGCTGTACGACATGGCGATCCACCACTTCGACCTGCTGCGCATGGTCACCGGCCGCGAAGCCGTGCGGGTGTACGCGAAGGTCACCGACCCGCCGTGGAGCAGGTTCACCGAGGAGGCCTCGGCGGTCCTGACGATCGAGATGACCGGCGGGCTGGTCGCCAGCTACCGCGGCAGCTGGGTCAGCCGCGGCCCGCAGACCGCGTGGGACGGCGAGTGGGCCCTGGAGGGCCAGCGCGGGCGCATAACCTTCACCGGCCGGTCCGGACGGGGCACGGCGGACGACGTCGTGACCCTCAGCCGGGACGGGGGTGAGGCGCGGGAGGTCGACCTGCCGGCGATGGGCCTGTGGGGCCGCTCGGCGGGCCTGCGGCAGTTCCACCGGGCCGTGCAGGGCGGGCCGGCGCCGGACGTGACGGGCCGGTCGAACCTGGGCAGCCTCGCCGTCGCCGAGGCGGCGGCGCGTTCGGTGGAGTCCGGCCGGGTGGAGGACGTGGAACGGGTGGAGGCGCTGTGAGCGGCACGGAACGGGCGCTGCGCGTGCTCGTGTGGAACGAGGGCGTCCACGAGGCGAACCGCAACCCGCCGGACATCGGCGAGTACTACCCCGACGGCATCCACGGCGCGATCGCGGCGGGACTGCGGCGCCTGCTGCCGCACGCGCAGGTGTCCACCGCGACCCTGGCCGACCCCGAGCACGGGCTGGGCGCGGACGTCCTCGAGCGCACCGACGTGCTGCTGTGGTGGGGGCACGTCGCCCACGAGCAGGTCGCCGACGACGTCGTCGAGCGGGTGCGGCAGCACGTCCTGGGCGGGATGGGCCTGCTGGTCCTGCACTCCGGGCACTTCTCGAAGATCTTCACCCGGCTGCTGGGGACGACGTGCTCACTGGCGTGGCGCAACGAGGGCGAGCGCGAGCTCGTCTGGAACGTCAAACCCTCGCACCCCATCACCCGTGACGTCCCCAGCCCCATCGTCATCGAGCGGCAGGAGATGTACGGGGAGCTGTTCGACATCCCCGACCCCGACGACCTGCTGTTCATCAGCTCCTTCGCCGGCGGGGAGGTGTTCCGCTCGGGCGTGACGTTCACCCGCGGGCGCGGGCGCATCTTCTACTTCAGCCCCGGCGACCAGGAGTACCCCGTCTACCACCACCCGCAGATCCAGCAGGTCCTGGCCAACGGGGTGCGCTGGGCCGCGCCGGAGGACGGCGAGCGCCGCGTGCCCGAGGTCTCCCACCCCGCCCGGGAGTGGTTCACCGCCGGTTCCTGACTCCCCCGCCGCACCGGGGTTCGAACCGGGGTTCGAACCGGGGTTCAGGCCAGGGTGAGGGCGAGCCCGGCGGCCGCGGCGACGGTGCTCGCCACGAGCGTCGCGCCGGCGTGCGCGGCGGCGGCCGCGGGACGCCCCTGCCGCAGCAGGCCGAGCGTCTCGAAGCAGGCGGTGCTGAAGGTGGTGTAGCTGCCGCAGAACCCGGTGCCCAGCACGGTGCTCAGGGAGCCGGGGGCGCCGTGGGCGAGGACGAGGCCGGTGAGCAGCCCCAGCAGCAGGCTGCCGGTGACGTTGACGACCAGCAGCGCGCGGGTGGGCCGCTGCGGCCAGCGGCGCTTGAGCGCACCGTCGACGCCGTAGCGGGCCAGCGCACCGGCGGCAGCGGCCGCGGCGAGCGCGAGCAGCATCACGCGTCCTCCCCCGCCCGCCGCACCAGCCGGGCCGCCAGCGCCACCCCGAGCCCGCACAGCGCCACCCCGGCCACCACGGAGGTCAGCGGGTACACCACCGCCAGGGCGAGCGACCCGTCGCGGGCGAGCAGGTCGGTTTCGACCGCCAGCGTGCTGTAGGTGGTGAAGCTGCCGAGCAGGCCCGTGCCCGCGCCCAGGCGCACCAGGCGCCGGCGGCCGGCGTCGGGGCCGCGCCGGGCCAGCGCCTCCAGCAGCAGGCCGAGCGCGAAGCAGCCGAGCAGGTTCACCGCCGTGGTGGCCACCGGCCAGCCGTGCGGCGGGGTGGGCAGCCACTGCGCCGCACCGTGGCGGGCGCAGGCCCCCAGGACGGCGCCGGCCGCCACGACGCCCCACGTGATCGCCCGGGAGGAGGTGGCCTGCGCAACGGTGCTCACGGTGGGGCAGGCTAGGCCACCGCACGGTTCCGCTGACGGTGACGGCCTCGCCGTCGAAGAGCACCGGCGCCATCGTGGGGCTGACGGAACGGTTCACCGCCGAGCGGTACCGCGTCGATCCGCACCCGTCGGCGCGGATGCTGCGCGACGCGGCGGAACTGCGCGAGCCGTGGAGCGCCGGCGCGATGCGGCGTGGGCGCGCGCGGTGGCGGCGCTGGGCGTTCGGTTGTCGGTGCGGGGGGGCCCTCGGGGCAGCGAGCCGGGAGGAGCTCCTGCGGATCACCGCGGGGATCGGCGTCGGGGAGTCGGCCAGGTTCCTGCGGACGCAGCCGGGGCTGTCGCGGCGGCTCGACCGGTCCCGCTGAACCCCGTCGGCACCCCCGGCTGGCGACCAGTGCGAGCGCCCGCGATGCTCGTGGTCCCCGACCCCACGGAGGCCCCGTGTTCGCCATCGCCGTCCGCTTCGAGCTGCCCGACGAGGCGTCCGCCCAGGCGTTCGACGACCTCGTCGCGCGCACGGTGCCCGGCATCCTCGCCGGGGAACCCGGCACGGTCGTCTACGTGCCGCACCGCGTGGACGGCGAGCCGCTGGCCCGGCTGTTCTACGAGCAGTACACCGACCGCGACGCCCACGCGGCGCACGAGGCCCGCCCGGAGACGGCGGAGTTCCTGCGCCGGGTGCGCGAACTGGTGACGTCGGTGCGGGCGGAACTCCTCACGCCGCTCGCGGCGTGAGGCTCACGGGAGCCCCACCGGCTCCTCCGTGACGGCGACCTGCAGCACGTCGCCGTCACGGCCGCTGCGCCGGGTGACGAGCTGCCCGCGCCCGGGTGGTCGCGCCCGGAACCGCCCACCGTGCAGGACGGCGCCCTCGTCCGGCGGGCCGGACAGCAGCAGCGCGGAGGACCCGACGTCGCGCAGCCGGCGCAGCACGGGCTGCACCAGGGCCGCGGCCGAGCCTCCCGCGCCGCGGGCGACGACCACGTGCAGGCCGACGTCGCCGGCGACCGGGAGCAGGTCCAGCAGCGCCGACAGCGGGTCGGTGGCGCTCATGGCGAGCAGCTCGTGGTCGTCGAACACCACGAGCGCACGCGGGCCGCTCCACCAGTCGCGCCGGCGCAGCTGCTCGACCGTCACCTCCGGGCCGGGCAGTCGCGCGGTCAGCTTCTCCGCCAGCGCGGCCAGCGTCCCGGCGGCCGCGGGTGCGGAGGCGCAGCAGCCCGACAGGTGCTCCCGCGGCACGGCGTCGAGCAGGTTGCGGCGGTAGTCGACGACGACGACGCGCAGCTCCTCGGGGGTGAAACGGTCGGTCGCGGCGCTCAGCAGGGTGCGCAGCGCCGTGGTCCTGCCCGAGCGGGCGTCGCGGAGCACGAGCAGGTGCGGGTCGCCGCCGTCGACGAGGTCCAGCTCCGCCGGGGCGAGGTCGCGCTCGCGCACGCCGACGGCCAGCCCCGCCGGTGCCGTGGGACAGCGCCGCCGCCGGGCGCGCTCGACGTCCGCGACGCTCACGTGCTCGGGCAGCAGCTCCACCGGTGGGGCCGGCGGCCCGTCCCAGGCGGCCGCGGCCCGGCGCACCACCTCCGCCGGGGGCACCTCGACCGCGCGGCCGTCGACGAGGTCCGCGCCAGGGCGCGCGGGACATCGATGCTGGCACGGTAGAAGAGCATGTACGGTCCAGGTGGGTACGGCGGAAGAGTCTGATCGCCCCATCGTCACTGACCAGGCCTCGCCCGCCCCACCACCATCCGCCGCCCCTGGTCAGGGCGTAACCTCGCTGCACTTCTGAGCGCCACTGATTGAGCCTTTGTCAGTAGCGGTTCTCCAGCTGACTGAGGACGAGGGCGGCTCCGGGGCGTTCCCCGAGCACCTGCGCCGGCGCACCCTGGACCGGCTGTCCTCGCGCCTGACCGGTGGCGTCCTCACGGTCGTGGCCAGCGAGCACCGCTCGCAGCTGCGCAACCGCGAGGCCGCCCTGGAACGCCTGCGCGAGCTGCTGCGCGACGCGACCGCCCCCGCGCCGCCGCAGCGGCGCGCCACCCGGCCCACCCGCGGTTCGCAGCGCCGCCGCCTGGACGGCAAGCGGCGACGCGGCG